>NZ_KQ970235.1:1187936-1199487 GCF_001579025.1 Streptococcus oralis | reverse complement strand
CCCCCACGTTACGGGAAAAGAGGAAAAGAGACCCTGTCTTTTTTCGAACAAAGGTGGTACCACGATTTTCGTCCTTTTTGCGAATCGTGGTTTTTATTTTGTCATTTTAAATTAAAGGAGTAACAATGAAACTTAAAGAAACCCTCAATCTAGGGAAAACAGACTTTCCTATGCGTGCTGGTCTTCCAACCAAAGAACCAGTTTGGCAAAAAGAATGGGAAGAAGCAAAACTTTACCAACGTCGTCAAGAATTGAACCAAGGAAAACCACATTTCACCTTGCATGATGGACCTCCGTATGCAAACGGAAATATCCACGTTGGACATGCCATGAACAAGATTTCTAAAGATATTATTGTTCGTTCTAAGTCTATGTCTGGATTTTACGCTCCTTACATCCCAGGTTGGGATACTCATGGTCTGCCAATCGAACAAGTCTTGGCAAAACAGGGTGTTAAACGCAAAGAAATGGACTTGGTTGAGTACTTGAAACTTTGCCGCGAGTACGCTCTTTCTCAAGTAGATAAACAACGTGAAGACTTTAAACGATTGGGTGTTTCTGGCGACTGGGAAAATCCTTATGTGACTTTGACTCCGGACTATGAAGCGGCTCAGATTCGTGTCTTCGGAGAAATGGCTAAGAAAGGCTACATCTACCGTGGTGCCAAGCCAGTTTACTGGTCTTGGTCATCTGAATCAGCTCTTGCTGAAGCGGAAATTGAATACCATGACTTGCTTTCAACTTCCCTTTACTATGCTAACCGCGTCAAAGACGGAAAAGGTGTCCTAGATGCAGATACTTACATCGTTGTATGGACAACAACTCCTTTTACCATCACAGCATCTCGTGGTTTGACAGTTGGAGCAGATATTGACTACGTAGTCGTTCAACCAGCTGGTGAATCTCGTAAGTTTGTAGTTGCTTCAGAATTGTTGAACAGTTTGTCTGAGAAATTTGGTTGGGCGGATGTTCAAGTCTTGGCGACCTACCGTGGTCAAGAATTGAATCACATTGTGACAGTCCACCCATGGGATACAGCTGTAGATGAGTTGGTGATCCTTGGTGACCACGTTACGACTGACTCTGGTACTGGTATTGTCCATACAGCCCCTGGTTTTGGTGAGGATGACTACAATGTCGGTGTTGCCAACGGCCTTGAAGTTGCTGTAACAGTTAACGAACGCGGTATTATGATGGAAAATGCTGGTCCTGAATTTGCGGGTCAGTTCTATGACAAGGTTGTGCCGACTGTTATCGAAAAATTGGGTGATTTACTCCTTGCTCAAGAAGAAATCTCCCACTCATACCCATTTGACTGGCGTACCAAGAAACCAATCATCTGGCGTGCAGTACCACAGTGGTTTGCCTCTGTATCTAAATTCCGCCAAGAAATCTTGGATGAAATTGAAAAAGTGAAGTTCCACTCAGAATGGGGGAAAGTTCGTCTTTACAATATGATTCGTGACCGTGGTGACTGGGTTATCTCTCGTCAACGTGCTTGGGGTGTTCCGCTTCCAATCTTCTACGCAGAAGATGGTACAGCTATCATGACAGCTGAAACGATTGAACATGTAGCTCAACTCTTTGAGGAACACGGTTCTATCATCTGGTGGGAACGTGATGCTAAGGACCTCTTGCCAGAAGGATTTACTCATCCAGGTTCACCAAATGGCGAGTTCAAGAAAGAAACAGATATCATGGACGTATGGTTTGACTCAGGTTCATCATGGAATGGAGTAGTGGTCAACCGTCCAGAACTCAAATATCCAGCAGATCTTTACCTTGAAGGTTCTGACCAGTACCGTGGTTGGTTCAACTCATCACTTATCACATCTGTTGCTAACCATGGCGTTGCTCCTTACAAACAAATCTTGTCACAAGGTTTTGCCCTTGATGGTAAAGGTGAGAAGATGTCTAAATCTCTTGGAAATACCATTGCTCCAAGTGATGTTGAAAAACAATTTGGTGCGGAAATCTTGCGTCTCTGGGTAACAAGTGTTGACTCAAGCAACGACGTGCGTATCTCTATGGATATCTTGAGCCAAGTCTCTGAAACTTACCGTAAGATCCGTAACACTCTTCGTTTCTTGATTGCTAACACATCTGACTTTAACCCAGCTCAAGACGCAGTGGCTTACGATGAGCTTCGTTCGGTTGATAAGTACATGACCATCCGCTTTAACCAGCTTGTCAAGACCATTCGTGATGCTTATGCAAACTTTGAATTCTTAACCATCTACAAGGCCTTGGTGAACTTTATCAACGTTGATTTGTCAGCTTTCTACCTTGATTTTGCTAAAGACGTTGTCTACATCGAAGGTGCCAAATCACTCGAACGCCGTCAGATGCAGACTGTCTTCTATGACATTCTTGTCAAAATCACCAAACTCTTGACACCAATCCTTCCTCACACAGCAGAGGAAATCTGGTCCTATCTTGAGTTTGAAGCTGAAGACTTCGTTCAATTATCAGAATTACCAGAAGCTGAAACTTTTGCCAATCAGGAAGAGATCTTGGATACATGGTCAGCCTTCATGGATTTCCGTGGACAAGCTCAAAAAGCCTTGGAAGAAGCGCGTAATGCAAAAGTAATCGGTAAATCACTCGAAGCCCACTTGACAGTTTATCCAAATGAAGTGGTGAAAACTCTTCTTGGAGCAGTGGACAGTAATGTAGCTCAACTTTTGATCGTGTCAGAATTGACCATCGCAGAAGGACCAGCTCCAGAGAGTGCAGTAAGCTTTGAAGATGTTGCCTTTACAGTTGAACGCGCTACAGGTGAAGTATGTGACCGCTGCCGTCGTATCGATCCAACTACTGCTGAGCGTAGTTACTATGCCGTCATTTGTGACCACTGTGCAAGCATCGTAGAAGAAAACTTTGCAGATGCAGTTGCAGAAGGATTTGAAGCGAAATAATCAGATTAGAAATATGTCTTCTCATAGTTTAAGATGAGATGAAAAGGAAAAAGAGAGGAAGTCATTTCTCTCTTTTTTGCTGGAAAAAGTTTAGGACAAAGGAGGGAAATCTAACATTTGTAGGAAAAGTTTTAAGTTGATTTTCTGGGATTTTTTAAAAGAGGAGTCGTGTTTTGGTACTTTTCAAAAGCATGTGTTGCTTCTAAAAATCGCGACAAATAATTTGAATAATCAAGTGAAATCAGGTAGAATAGAAAGGATTGAATAATATATTGAAGAGGAAATTTTGAGAATGAAACATCAGTTTTATGGAGAAAAACGACAGCGCTTTTCTTTCAGAAAGTTGTCCGTTGGGCTGGTTTCGGCGACTATTGGAAGCTTCTTTTTGAGTGGGCAAATAACTGGGGACTTGACTTCTGTAAATGCAGCAGAAATTCAAAGTCAGCAGTCTGCTCAGGTCAAATACCACTACGTAGTGGAGTCTGAATTGACGGAGGCAGAGAAGAGTGCCTTGATCAGGGAGATTCCAAAGCATGTTGAGGATGCTTCAGAGACCTATTACTTAGTTTATCGTCCGACTACTCAAGGGGATTCGTCTGGAGTATTGCCTAAGACAGGTCATTCCGGTCTTTGGGAATCAACTTTTACAGCGATGGGTCTTGCATTACTAGTGCTTGTAGTTGTTAGAGGCAGAAATGGGAAGAGGTATTTATCTTCGATCTTGTTGGTAACTGGAATGGGATCCATACTGCTATCTCCAACAGTATTAGCAGTGACGAATATCGAACTTGCAGCATATAATCAAAGTCTTAACTTGGGTCTTGGAGATGCACTTCCAGCGCCATTGAAAATTGACGGTTACGACTATATCGGTTACTTAAAGAATGAAGAACAAAATGATAGTCATTTAGCTCATTCTGCTCATAAGGAAAATCCGACACTTGACTTGGAGAAAGAGAAGGGAAGTGAACTTAAACCGAGTGAAACAAATCTTGATATGAAAGAGATTGTTTCAGATAAGGGGGATGCTTTAACTGAGGAAGAAAGAGAAGCTATAGCTGCTAAGGAAAGAGAGTCTGCTCGTCTAAGCACCGTTTATGACTTGCCAGAACTAAAAATTAGTGAGCAGGAGTCAGTTCAAGAACTTCCTTATCAGACAAAATACCAATATACCGATGAATTGGCTCAAGGGCAATCAAAAGTTATACAATCAGGTGTTCGAGGTCAACGTACAGTGGTGACTCGTCATTATCATGAGAATCAAGAAATCGTAAAAAGCGAAATGATTTCTGATCAAGTGACGCTTGAACCGGTTTCTGAAATTATTTTAGTTGGAATAGCTCCAACTAACTCGATACCCAAAGAAACTCCAGTTCATGAAGTTCCAGAATTGGCAGAATATGGGACAAATCCTGATACAGCGCCAGTTCACGAAGTTCCAGAATTGACGGAATATGGCACCAGTCCCGAGACAACTCCAGTTCGTGAGACTCCAGAATTGACGGAATATGGGACAAATCCTGATACATCTCCAGTTCACGAAGTTCCGAAATTGACAGAGTATGGCACCAGTCCTGAGACGTCTCCGATTCGTGAGACTCCAGAACTGACAGAATATGGCACCAGTCCAGAAACAGCGCCTATTCATGAGAATTCTGAGTTGGAATTGACTACAAATGATGAGGTTAGAATAGAAAAGATTGATTTTTCTATTGACGAGCAATATACAGATGAGATTCCAGAAGGAAGTCGTCAAATCGCGACTCCGGGTGTTGAGGGTGAGCGCACGATTAAGACTCGTGTTTACAGTTTCAACAGGCAAGAGGTTGACCGCCAAGAGTTGTCTAATGAGGAAACTTTGGCGCCCGTAACACAGATCGTCAAAGTCGGAACAGCTAAACCAACCATGGTACCGAATGAAGCATCGAAATCAGACACTTTGCCAGAATATCCGCTAACTTACACCGATGAAACCCGCGTAGAGAAAATAACCTTCAACATTGAGGAGCAATATACAGATGAGCTTCCAGAGGGAAGTCGTCAAATCACAACTCCAGGTGCCCAAGGTGAGCGGACCATCAAGACTCGTGTTTACAGCTCTAACGGTCAAGTGGTTGACCGTCAAGAGTTGTCTAATGAGGAAACCCTAGCTCCTGTAACGAAAATTGTCAAAGTCGGCACGGCTAAGCCAACTATGGTACCAAGTGATGCACCGAAAGCAGACGCTCTGCCAGAGTATCCACTGACTTATACAGATGAAACGCGCGTAGAGAAAATCAACTTTAGCATTCGTGAAGAAGAAACGGATGAATTGGTTCGAGATGCCCGCCAAATCGCGACTCCGGGTGTCCAAGGCGAACGAACTATCAAGATTCGTGTCTACAGTTCTAACGGTCAAGAGGTTGACCGTCAAGAACTTTCGAATGAAGAAACCTTGGCTCCGATAACACAAATTGTCAAAGTCGGAACAGCTAAACCAACCATGGTACCGAGCGAAGCACCGAAAGCAGACGCTTTGCCGGAATATCCACTGACTTATACCGATGAAACGCGCGTAGAGAAAATCAACTTTAGCATTCGTGAAGAAGAAACGGATGAGCTTGTTCGAAATGCTCGTCAAATCACAACTCCAGGTGTTGAGGGAGAGCGCACGATTAAGACTCGTGTCTACAGTTCCAATGGTCAGGAAATCGACCGCCAAGAGTTGTCTAATGAGGAAACCTTGGCTCCTGTAACGCAAGTGGTCAAGGTCGGCACGTCCAAACCAAGCATGGTGCCAAATGAAGCACCAAAAGCAGACTCTTTGCCAGAATATCCATTGACATATACTGACGAAACTCGGGTTGAGAAAATAGCCTTCAACATCGAGGAGCAGTATACGGATGAGCTAGTTCAAGATGCCCGCCAAATCACAACTCCGGGTGTCCAAGGCGAACGAACTATCAAGACTCGCGTATACAGCTCTAATGGCCAAGAAATTGACCGTCAAGAGATCTCAAACGAAGAAACACTAGTTCCCGTAACTCAAATTGTCAAGGTCGGCACGGCTAAGCCAACTATGGTGCCAAATGATGCACCGAAAACAGACGCTCTACCAGAGTATCCGTTGACATATACTGACGAAATTCGCGTAGAGAAAATAGCCTTCAACATCGAGGAGCAACATACGGACGAATTGGTTCAAGATGCTCGTCAAATCGCCATACCAGGTGTTGAGGGTGAGCGCACGATTAAGACTCGCGTCTACAGTTCTAACGGTCAAGAGGTTGACCGCCAAGAGTTGTCCAATGAGGAAACCCTAGCTCCAGTAACGCAAATCGTCAAAGTCGGCACGGCTAAACCAACCATGGTACCGAATGAAGCACCAAAAGCAGAAACTCTTCCAGAGTATCCGTTGACTTATACTGACGAAACTCGGGTTGAGAAAATTAACTTTAGCATTCGTGAAGAAGAAACGGATGAGCTTGTTCGAGATGCTCGTCAAATCGCAACTTCGGGTGTTGAGGGTGAGCGCACGATTAAGACTCGTGTCTACAGTTCTAACGGTCAGGAAATCGACCGTCAAGAACTTTCGAATGAAGAAACCTTGGCTCCTGTAACACAAATTGTCAAAGTCGGCACAGCTAAGCCAAACATGGTACCAAGCGATGCGCCGAAAGCAGACGCTTTAGAGGAGTTCGATTTAATTTCACTGCATAATCTCTTGGCAGAAGCGGATCAGATTAAAGCTCAGGCCCGTTATTTCAACGATAGTCAGAGTCATCAAGCTAACTATGATGCTGCTTTGACGGCAGGTCAAGCGATTCTGAGCCAATCCCAAGCCAGCCAGGCAGAAGTCAACCAACTGGTGGAACAAATCAATCAAGCCAAGGCTCAATTAAGTGGTCTTGAAGTTGTTAAAACAGCTCTTCAGACTGAGTACGATTTAAATCCAACGGTTAAAACTTCGGTTAAATATAAGAATGCGGATTCAGAAAAGCAGACAGCTTATACTGACGAATTGACCAAGGCAGACAAAGTTTTGAACAATCAAACTGCTACACAAGTACAGGTCAATCAAGTTCTTGCTAGCCTGACAGCAGCCAAAGAAGCTCTAAATGGAGTGTCTAAAGTCAAGCCGACTGTTTCCATTTTAAGTCTGACTGAGAATGCTGATGATAAGTCGGTGACGGTTCAATATAGATTGGAAGACCAGACCCAGTCCTTCCGTTCAGCGACTGCAGAATTGTACCAAGGAGACCAGCTGATTCGCACTCTTCCAATTACCAACTTTGCTGGCAGCTTGAAAATTGGCGACCTAGACTACTACACAGGCTACACTCTAAAAACTAAGTTGACTTATGAATTGGATAATGGTAGCTTTACTGAGTTTGAAACAGACAGTCGTAACTTTGAGCTAGAATACAAGAAGATTGCCTTCCGTGATATTGATTCTGTTGAGTTTTATCATAAAGAAAACGACCAATACAAGCGCTTTGTGTCGATGAGCTCTATGCCTACGGATCTGTCTACTTACTTCGTCAAAATCAAATCAAGTGAATCCAAGGAAATTCTCCTACCAGTTCACAGCATTTCTGAAGCAGAGAAAGATGGCAAGGCAGTCTATAAGGTTAATGTAACCCTTCCTGAGCTCGTCCAAGAAAGTGAAGCGGGCTACAAGTCTGGGCACGGCTTCTACATCAGTAAGGCAGTCCCAAGTCAGCAAAATGTCTACACCAGCTTTGCTGGATTAGTAGACGCTATGAAGCGAAATATGGCAGGAAACTATGTGTTGGGTGCTGATTTGGATGCGAGTGAGGTCAACCTAGCTCCTGCGGATTATGTCTATCTCAAAGGGAACTTCACCGGCAGTCTGACGGGCAGTCAAAATGGTAAGCAATACGCGATTTACAATCTAGCCAAGCCTTTATTTGAAAATCTGAAGAACGGCTCTTCTATTACCAATATCGACTTTAAAGATGTAAATATCGTGGGTACCTATGACTCGGCTGCGCTGGCACGCAATGCGGAGAATGCGCGAATCACAGATGTTTCTGTTCAGGGGAGAGTATCGGTAGTAGGAAACGCCTCTAACGTAGCGGGTCTAGTAGTTAATGGAACCAATACGAAAATTACCAATAGTTCCTTTACGGGTACCATCCTATCTAACAGTCAACACATCAAAGCTTATAATGTGGGTGGTTTGGTTGCAAACCTTAAAGGAGGAGAATCTCTTCTTAGCCAAAGTAAAGCAGATGTAACGATTATTAGTGGTGCACGATCAAATGAACAACGTATCGGTGGTTTGGTTGGACGTCTAGAAAACAATGCTCGAATCACCAAATCTTATGTGACAGGGAAATTATATAATGCAACCACTAACGGTCAAATCGGTGGAGTGGTCGGCTCGAACTACTTTAATGGTTTAGTTGATAATGTGATCAGTAATGTTAGCGGTACAAATGTTTACAGTATTTCTGGGGATCAGGGCTACAAAAACGACCGCATTACGCAAGCATATAAAGTTGCTAAAAGTGAAACCTTGAAAAACGATCAGTTTGTTACTTCTACAATTACTCAAGAAGAAATGGAAGAAAAACTGACTGCTATGGACATAACAACTACCCTAGATGACACGAATCTAAATATGCGTTTTGTCGACTATGGTGAGGTAAACAATGCTCAATTCGACCGCGGATATTCTTATGCAAATATGGAGAAGCTGCTTCCTTTCTACAATAAAGAAACTATTGTTTCGTTTGCCAACAAGATTCCGAAAGAGCATAAGTTGAACAAGGAGTACCTACTGGATGTTGTTCCGATGAAGGGTGACCAGATCATCACTGATATCCATAGCAATAAAACAGCAATCAATCGTTTGATGCTGCACTACATGGACAATACCATTGACTATCTAGAAATATCTTATCAGGGAGATTTCGTCAACCAAGGTATTGCTGAGTATAGGATGAAGGGATTAGACCTTCTTTATACTCCAGAAGCCTTTGTATCAGATTATACTAGCATTCTGAATCAAGTGTTGCCAGAGCTGAATAAGGTCGTTCTTGATTCGCCAGCTATGCGAACTGCTCTCGGAGTAGCCGCAGATACTTCTTTGGATGAACTATACTTAGACACTGCATTTACGCAAGTGAAAAGCAAGCTATCAGGTGAGCTTCGCAAAGTGCTAGCTATGGATAAGGCTATCAATACTGAAGGTGAAGTAGTTAAGGATTATCTTGTTAAGAAGATTCTTGCTGATAAAGAAGCTTTCCTATTAGGTTTGACTTACCTTAACCGTTGGTACAATATCAACTATGATACCTTTAATGTTAAGGACCTATCGGCTTACAAGATGGATTTCTATGGTAAGAATGACGTTTCGGTTCTTGATACAATCATAGCTTTAGGGAAATCAGGACTTGAGAATCTCAAGGCTAAGAACAACTATACAGCGTATGATAATTCGCTCTCTGAAGCAACTGGCAAGCGAGGACTCTTCAATTACCTTGAAGGTTACCGTCAGCTCTTCCTGCCATACAAGACCAATAATGAATGGCTCAAGACCAATACAAAAGCCTACATCGTTGAGGCTAAATCCGATGTAGCAGAAGCGAGACAGCTTCAGGACGCAGCCGAGGGCAAGAGCAAGTACTCTGTCGGTGTTTATGACAAGATTACTGCAGATAATTGGGAACACAAGGGCATGCTCCTGCCACTCTTGACCATGACGGAGAAAGGTGTCTATGCTATCTCTAATATGTCTACCCTCTCTATGGGAGCTTATGATCGTTACCGCCTGGATGCCAATAACAGGGTGCGAACAGACGCAGAACTAGTTGAATATGTCGAAGACCGAGTGAGAAAAACAGCTGAATACCAGCGCGACCATTATGATTTCTGGTACAAGATTCTGAGTCCAGAAAGCAAGGACAAGCTCTTCCGTTCGGTTCTGGTTTATGATGGATTCTCATTGGTTGACAAGAATGGTCAAAGATATTGGGCTCCAGCTAATGACAAAAGATCACAGGCTATGCAGGAATTCTTTGGACCAGCTGGCAAGTGGTATCCAAGCAAGGGCTATAATGCCTATGCTACGGGTAGTGTAACTCACTTTGATGCTGCTAAATTGTTGGAAGACTATGGAAACTCTGTCTACACCCATGAGATGACCCATAACTCTGACGGTGCAATTTACTTTGAAGGTTATGGTCGTCGTGAGGGCTTGGGTGCGGAACTCTATGCTCGTGGACTCTTGCAATCTTCGCCGAGCGCAGATGAACCAACCATTACGCTCAATACTCTCTTCAAGGTGGACAAGGATTCTAAGACACGTATGCATACCTATAATTTCAAGGAACGTGTTCAAAATGAAGCAGACCTACAACACTATGTCCATGGTATGTTTGACATGATCTACACCTTGGACTATCTAGAAGGTACTTCTATGCTGAAGCAGAGTGATGCTGCCAAGTTACAGTGGTTCAGGAAGATGGAGAATTACTATATTACAGATAAGTATGGTAAGGAGACCCACGCTGGTAACCAGACGCGAAGCTTTACTGCTGAGGAAATCAAGCAACTGAAGACCTTTGACTCCCTGATTGAAAATGATGTGATCACTCGTCGGGAGAATAAGGAAAGTGGGAAATATGGTCGAAATGGCTACCTCAGTCTCAGCCTCTTCTCACCAATTTACTCAGCCTTGAGCAATCCAAATGGAGCACCTGGTGACGTTATGTTCCGTCGCACAGCCTATGAATTACTGGCAGCCAAGGGCTATCATGACGGATTTGTCCCTTATGTTTCTGGTCAGTACTCTCAGGAAGCCTTTGATGAAGGGAAGAAAACGTGGGACGGATGGTCTGGAAGAGATGTTGGTCTCGTGACGGACCAGAAAGTCTTGGAAAATGTATTTAAGGGTGAATACACCTCTTGGGCAGCCTTTAAGAAGGCCATGTACCAAGAGCGGATTGATCAGCTGACCAAGCTGAAGCCAATCACCATTGAGTACGAGCTTAAAAATCCAAACAGTACCAAGAAAGTAACCATTCGCTCTTATGCAGAGATGCAGCAGTTGATGGACGCAGCCGTGGCAGAGGATGTACGCAACATTACCAATGCTACTAGCCGTGTCGAAGCTAGCTGGGTTAACCTGCTCAAGAAGAAGATTTACAACGCTTATCTTCGTGAGACAGACGACTTCAGACAGTCTATTTTCAAGAAATAAGGAAACGATTCTGTTTGATTAAAATTTAAAAAATTCCTAGGTTTAAGGCTACCTAGGAATTTTTCTGTGGTTTCTCCATGATCTTGTTTGTGCATTCAAGACCTGATAAGATAAGAATTTTGAAAGCGCAAATGAACTGAAAAGATTAGCAGTTTTTTGTGGCTATTATTTATAGCAAATAAATTGAATAATCTAGTAAATTTCGGTAGAATAGAGGGGATTCAAATCATGACAAAGGAAAGATTAGGAATGAAAAAAAATGATTTAGGAGAAAAGCACCAACGTTTTTCATTGAGAAAAGTTTCGGTTGGTTTGGTTTCTGCTTTGGTAGGGGTTTTCTACCTTTTTAGTGGAGGAGGTTCTCTTGCAAGTGTAGCAGCTAGTGAACAGACGACATCCGTTACAAAACAAATCCACTATAAGT
>NZ_KQ970235.1:1147092-1187484 GCF_001579025.1 Streptococcus oralis | reverse complement strand
AGAGTGAGCTCACGGACCAAGAAAAGCAGTTGGTAGTCAAAGAATTGCCACAGTTTGCTGAGAAAACAGATGATACTTACTATTTGATTTATCGTCCGACGAGACAGTTGCCTGCAACTGGTCACAGCCAACTCATTAGCTCAATTGCAGCGGGGGCAGGTATTGTACTACTGGTCGTAGCGATTAAACTGGGCAGAGATGATCGCAAGAAACTCGCTTCATTCATGCTCTTGACCAGTCTAGGAAGTCAGCTAATTGCGCCAACTTCCTTGGCTTTGACAAATCAAATGCTGGCAGACTATAATCAGGAATTGACTGTACAGGTCGGGGAAACATTGCAATCCCCACTTACGATTGAAGGCTACCAATATGTAGGCTATTTGAAGTCTCAAAAAGCAGTAAACTCTCCAGTTGATGGCAAGAAAGAGTTGAGCCATTCGGCTCCTATTGATATCCCAGTTCAAACTTCAAACGGAAGTCAAGCGCAGGAAGAGTATCGTTCTCAGAAACCAAGTGATGCTCCTGTATTTGAACAACCAGAGTTAAAGGTTGATAGTAAAGATACCAGTCGTACAGAGATTATTCCTTTCCAAGTGGAGGAAGTAGAGGCAGCTGATTTGCCGCAAGGTCAAACTGAGGTGATTCAGGCAGGGAAAAATGGTAGTCGTACCATCGTGACCCGCAGCTACATTTTAAATGGTCAGGTGATCCATACAGAGGAGGTTTCCAATCAGGTAACGACTGAGCCTACTTCTGAGATTAGAAAAGTCGGAAGCAAGGTCCTTTCTCCTACAAAACCAAGCCCAGGGGAGTCCGTTAGTGAAAAACCAACAGATGCTCCTGTAAATGAAGTTCCAAGCTTAAACATTGAAGAAAAAGATGTTACCACGACGGTAGCAGAACCCTACACTCGAGAACGAGTAGAGAGTGATAGCTTGCCAGTTGGCCAGACCAAGATAACCCAAGCTGGTCAAGATGGCGTCCGTACGATTGTGACTCGTCAGTATTTAGTAGATGGCAAAGTAGAGAGAAGTCAGGAAATCTCTAACGAAGTGACAACTCCTGCAGTATCAGAAATCGTAACAGTTGGAACAGGCCCGGTTAGCGAAAAACCAACAGACGCTCCAATAAATGAAGTTCCAAGCTTAAACGTTGAAGAAAAAGATGTTACCACAACGGTAGCAGAACCCTACACTCGAGAACGAGTAGAGAGTGATAGTTTGCCAGTTGGTCAGACCAAGATAACCCAAGCTGGTCAAGATGGCGTCCGTACAATCGTCACCCGTCAGTACATAGTCGATGGCAAAGTAGAGAGAAGTCAGGAAATCTCCAACGAAGTAACGACACCAGCGGTCTCAGAGATCGTAACGGTCGGAACACGCCCTGTTAGCGAGAAACCAACAGACGCTCCTGTAAATGAAGTTCCAAGCTTAAACGTCGAAGAAAAGGACGTTGCCACAACAGTGGCCGAACCCTATCCAACCAAGGAAGTGGAAAGTGCAGACCTGCCATTGGGGCAAAGAGAAGTTAGTCAAGCAGGTCAAGAGGGCGTGCGTACGATTGTGACTCGTCAGTATTTAGTAGATGGAAAAGTCGAAAATACAGAGGAAATCTCTAACACTATCACAAAAGAAGCAGTTCCTCAGATTATTAAAGTCGGTACAAAACCAATTTCTACAAATGCGGATCACGCTCCTGTGGAATCAGAAAAAGGAACCCTCGATCTCGAACCCTTGCACCACTTAGTGGAAGAGGCCGATAGCATCCAGAAAACGCATCAGTATTTCAATGATACCACTGCAGATCAAGAGTCTTATAAACAGGCAGTTGCAAATGCCCAAGCTCTCTTTGAGACATCTCATGCCAGTCAAGAACAGGTTGATTCTTTGAAAAAAGCCCTTGAAACTGCTAAGAACAATCTAGACGGCCAACCTGTTGATAAAAAAACTCTTGGAGTTGAATTTGACATGAAGGATGTGACTCAGTCTACAGTTGCTTACCAGTATGCTGATGAACAAACCAAACTCCGCTATCGCCGTGCTCTAGATCAGGCCAAGCTCGTTTTGGATAATCCTTTCGCCAATCAAACCTTGGTCGATCAAGTTCGGACGGATCTCGAGGCAGCTCGTCAAGCTCTGGATGGTGTCAAGAGAAAACCAATCCTCTCTCTAGTTCGTGTCGAGAAGGAAGAAGACAAACGCCAAGTTTCTCTTAGCTATCACTTGACGGATGCTACAGCTAGCTACCAATCAGCCAAAGTGCAGCTATACAAGGGCGAAACGTTGATCAAGGAAGTCGACCTTGTGGACCTCACTCAAAAATTGACACTTGATGACTTAGACTACTATACTCCTTATACCCTCAAAACTGTCATGAAATATGACCTGGGTCAAGGGGAACAAACTAGTATAGGGGATCAACGTCCAGTTCAGCTAGATTATAAGAAGGTTGAAATCAAAGACATCGACCGTATCGAACTGTACGGTAAAGATGGTAGTCACTACCGACGTTACCTATCCCTGTCAGAAGTGCCGTCTGATTTGGACAACTACTATGTCCGCATTCAGTCAGACAAGTTCAAGGATATGCTCTTACCCGTTTCTAAGATTACAGATAAGGGCAATGCCTACTCCGTAACAGTATCAGCTAATCAGCTCGTCGAGGGAGAAGGGGATCATTATCGTCCAGATTACTCTTTTGAACTGCCGAAAACGCCTCTTAGCCAAGAAGGTGTCTATACGTCCTTCAAAGCGCTCATAGAGGCCATGAAGTCAAACCCGACTGGAAACTTCAAACTAGGAGCGGATGTTTCAGCAGATGAGATTCAGTTGGAACAGTCTGCGACAAGCTATGTTCCAGAAGAATTTTCAGGTAGTCTAACTAGCCGAGTGGATGGCAAAGATTATACCATCTACAACTTGGTAAAACCACTCTTTGCAACCTTGAAAAATGCCACCATCCAGCAACTGACCTTGAAATCGGCTGCAGTTACAGGCAAGGATTCTATAGGGGCCTTGGCTAGCAATGCTCAGAATGCAACGATTACGGATGTTTCTGTAAGTGGTAGTCTATCTGGGAACAAGCATATCGGTGGATTCGTAGGAGTTGCCCAAAACACAAAACTAACCAATGTTGCCTTTAAAGGGTCCATCACCAGCACTCAGGATGGGGGACAGGAGTACAATATTGGTGGCCTGGTCGGTAATTTCCACGGCAATCAATCACTGGCGCAGAAGAGTCAGGCAGATGTATCTATCCAAGTAACGGGTCGAAATGGAGACCAGCGTGTTGGAGGATTGATCGGTCGTTTGCAGAATGGAGCTAGATTAGAAACTTCTTATGTGTCTGGTTCTATCCAAAATGGAGGTCATTCTGGCCAAGTCGGTGGAGCGATCGGATCTACTTGGAACAATGGACAGGTCAGAAATGTCTTGACCAGTGTCAAGGTTCAAAATGGTCATGCGATGACAGGAGATCCCTATCCTGAGGCTTCTGTTCGGGACTCTTATGTTCTTGAAGGAACTACAGCAAATCGAAAAGATGAGCGTTTTGTCCGTTCTATTTCAGAAGCCGATGCGCAAGCCAAACGTCAGTCCTTTGGAATCACTTCAAACTTGACGGACCAGGAGCCATTGCAGCAAGCTTACCAGCATCAAACAGACTATAGTCGAGTGAGGGGAGCCCAGGAGACCAGAAAGCAAGCCTACGAAAATGTAGAAAAACTATTACCATTCTACAACAAAGACTTCATCGTTCATACAGCCAACCAATTAGCTGAAGATGATAAACTCAACAAAGTAGCCCTGCTAGATGTGGTTCCGATGAAAGATGAGACACTGATAACAGATGTCAACAGCCATAAGGGTGAAATCAATAGACTGATGCTGCATTATGCAGATAAGACCATCGCTTATCTCGATCTGACCTACAAGGGTGATTTTGCCAATGGCCAGATTGCAGAATATAGCATTGCTGATAAGAATTTACTCTATACGCCAGAAGCCTTCCTATCTGACTACCAGTCTATTAAAGAGAGTGTCTTGGATGAACTCAAATCTGTGACCTATGGCTCGGCTGCAGTGCGTAAAGTATTAGGGATTGGTGAAACAGCTTCCTTAGATGATCTTTATCTAGAAAAAGCCTTTGAACAAACCAAGGCTGAACTAGGTCAGGAGCTCCTCAAGGTGCTTTCAGTTGACAAGTCGATTAACACCCTAGGCCCTGCCGTAGCGGATGCGATTAGCCAAAAGATTCTGCAGAACAAAGAAGCCTTCATGCTTGGTCTGACCTATCTCAACCGATGGTACAATGTCAACTATGGAACGTTCAATACCAAGGATCTTAATGCCTATAAGTTTGATTTCTTTGGCAATCAAGCGGCTTCGACACTGGATACTATCATCGCTCTCGGGAACTCTGGAATGGGCAATCTTCGAGCGCAAAACAACTTCAATGCTTACCGACAATCCCTAGCCAAGGAAAAAGGTAAAGGAGACCTCTTTGCTTACTTAGAAAGTCTGCGTGAACTCTTCTTGCCAAATAAAACCAACAGTGAGTGGTTCAAGGAAAATACCAAGGCTTATATCGTAGAAGCTCGTTCAAGTCTGCCAGAAATTCAGGCTAAGCAAGACAATGCAGATCGTAAGAGTAAGTATACAATCAAGGTCTACGACAGACTGACTCAGGGAGATTGGGGCTTCAAGCAAATGGTTCTCCAGCTTCTGACCTTACCTGAAAGAGATGTCTATATCATCAGCAATATGTCGACTATTGCCTTTGGTAGCTTTGGAGGCTACAGGAAAGAAGGTGGCAGAGTTCTCTCAGGTGAGGAACTCCATCGACACGTTGAAAAACTTGTGGATCAATCAGCTGAATGGCAACGAAACCACTATGACATGTGGTACAACATTTTAAGTCCAAACAGGAAAGACACTCTATTCAGACGGGTGATCGTTACAGACGGTTTCTTTCTTTATAATGATAAAGGCCAGCAATATTGGGCTCCGCGTAATGATAAGACCTCTGTTGCTATGTACAATTTCTTTGGCCCTGCTGGCAAGTATCACGGAGACAATGGACTAGGAGCCTTTGCCAATGGTTATGAAGTCTTCTACGTCTATGACCAGATGCTGGGAGCTTCTGGAACCATGGTCTATACCCATGAAATGACCCACAACTCGGATGGTTCTATCTATTTTGAAGGACATGGTCGTCGTGAGGGTGAAGGACCTGAGAGCTTTGCTACAGGGATGTTAGAGTCTGTAACCAATGTTAGCGAAAAAGGTCTCGTACTTAATAGCTTCTATCAAGGAGATAAAGATTCGACCACACGTTACCATACCTATGATCCTGTTGCCCGATTCTCCTCAGCAGATGCTCTTCGCGACTACATGCATGGAGTTTTTGACGTGCTAAATCTTCTGGATTATGTAGAAGGGGATATTGTTACTGGAGTTCTAACTGATCAACAGAAAATGAAATGGTACCGTAAGGCTGAAAATTATAACTTTGAAAAAACTTCTTATGGTAAACAAGCCCACGCTGATGATCGAATTGTTCCTATAACTGCCGAAGAAGCAGCCAAACTAAAATCTGTCGATGCTCTGGTTGATCATAATATCATTGGACGTCGGGACGGTTGGGATAGAGCTAGCTTTGGACGAAATGGCTACTATGTCATCAATATGTTTGCTTCCTTCTATGCAGCTCTGGACAATCCAACTGGTGCTCCTGGGGGACTTATGTTCCGCCGTAGAGCCTATGAATTGCTAGGAGACAAGGGCTACCAACAAGGATTTGTCCCATATGTATCTGGCCAATACGCTGGCCAAGCTCTCAAAGAAGGTGATAAGACCTACTCAACTTGGAACCGTGGAGATGTCGGAGTAGTTGGAGATGATCGGATCCTTAAAAACCTCTACGGTAGTCAGTATGAATCATGGAAGGATTTGAAGAAAGTCATGTTGAATGAGCGATACAACAAGGCTCAAAACTTCCTTCGCCCAATTACCATTGAGTTTGAAGCCGGAAAACTAGATAGCAAACGACAGATTACGATTTCTTCTTATGAGGAATTGCAAGATTATATGTACTTAGCAGTACTAGCGGATGCCTCAGCTAAGAACATTGATCGTGCCTTATCAGACAGCTCTAAGAGCAGTGTCGCCCAACTCAAGTATCGTATTTTCAATGCTTATCTACGTGCTACAGACGATTTCAGACAGTCTATCTTTGAAAGATAGACACAAATAAAGAAGATCCAAGTGATCTTCTTTTTTTAGGGAAACGGCTTGCTTAGTACAAAAACGAATGAATTTACAAACAAATTGATACATGATATATTTCTTGCTCGAAATGTCTGTTTAGAAATTGGAAATCATTCACCATCTAGTATACTCGTTTTGAAATTTCTTTTGTTTTTCATGAAAATATGGTAAAATGATAGCTGTAAAAATTTTTTTAAGGAGATTCAGATGAAAACAAAAGCACTTGCTCGCGTAAATGCGATTTTTGGTCTTATTTCAGGTATCGTCTTGCTGTTGGCACCTCTTGTTATGTTTATGATAGCTGTCGGAACTGCTGCGGCGACGGAAGACTCTGATGCAACAGTTGGTATATTGACGATTTTTTCAATTATTTTGTCATTGGTAAAAATTGCTGTCTTGGTTTTAGGAATTGTATCTATTGTCTATTACAAGGACGATAAGCGTGTGACGCCAGCACCGTCTGTTTTGTTTATCGTAGGTGGTTCTGTTGGCTTGATCCCATTCTTGGGCTGGGTAGGAGGAATTCTGACAATCATTGGTGGATCACTCTACTTTGGACTTTTGAAAAAATTCGAAATTCAAGAATAATGACTTTTTGTTAGGAATATTTTCAAATAAGAGAAGGCGCTTAGCCTTCTTTTTTTGTCATCAACGACGGATAAATTTTACAAGATAAATAAGCTTTGACATTCGTGAAATCTAAAGCATTTATTTGGGACAAGGACCTTTTTTTATAGTATAATGATGAATGTAAATTGCCTATATCAAAATATAATTCTAGTTATTTTCTTGATAGAGGTTGAAAAGTTGAGAGGATTTAGAATGAAAAAGTTTTTTGGAGAGAAGCAGCATCGTTTCTCCTTACGAAAATTAGCAATTGGACTTGTGTCAGCTTCGATTTCAAGCCTATTTTTTGTGTCCATTGCGAGCAGTGGAACCGTATTTGCTCAAGAAAACGTATCTGTTCACTACAAATATGTGACGGATACAGAGTTGAGTGGGCAAGAAAAGGACTTGATTGTCAAGGATATTCCTAAAATTGCGGAAGATAGTGAGAGCACTTACTATCTAGTCTACCGTATGGATGAGAAAGCCCAGCTAGGTCAGTTGCCCAATACAGGTGGGCAGAATAGCCTTATTAGCGTTTTAACAGGTGGAGCCCTAGCTTCGATTGGTCTCCTTATTTTTATTGTATCCAAAAAGAAAGGCAAAAAGAAAGCTCTCTTGAAAGTTGTCTTGATAACAGGGATGGGCAGTGGTTTGGCTTCTTCAGTTCAGGCTATCGAAAATCAACTTTTACTCCAGTATAATCAGGAATACCAATTATCCCAAGGAGATAGTCTGCCTTTGCCACGCACCCTATCGGGTTATACCTATCTAGGCTATATTAAGCAAGAGAAGGACGCTAGTCTGCAAGAAACTGCTGCTAGGGATCAGAAACTTGACTATACGGTTCAACCTCATTTCCAAGCCAACGAAGGTGGGCAAAAGGCAGGAGATGAGCAGAAAGCTACCTCTCCTACACTCCCTGCTGAAAATCAGACCCCTTCTCAAGATTTATCCAATCAAAATCCGTCTGGTCTTGCTAGTGTGGATCCTCAGGATGAAGTTTTGGCTGGTCGCGTGAACAAACCAGAACTCCTATACAAGGACCAAGAGATTGTAACCAAACTAGACTTTTCAGAAGTGGTGCAGGAAAATCCAGAACTAACAGAGGGAACCATTCGTGTCAAACAAGAAGGTCATGCTGGGAAAAAGGTCGAACTCGTTCGCATTTTCACGGTTGAAAACCAAGAAATTTCTCGTGAGATTCTGTCAACCAAGGTAGAAGAAGCCCTGCCACGTATAGTAGAGAAAGGGACTAAGAAGGCAGTTGCTCCGAGTGAAGCACCTCAGTCTGCAAAAAAAGGAGAGCCTGAGATGCAGGCTCCATTACCAGAATATACAGGCGAGCAAGCGGGAGCAATAGTAGCCCCTGAAACAGCTGAAAAAACCAGAATATACTGGCACCCAAGCTGGAGCAGTCGTTGAACCAGAGCAAGTGGCTCCGCTACCTGAATATCAGGGGACTCAAGCTGGTGCCATCGTTGAGCCGGAAAAAGTTGAGCCAGAGGTTGGGGGTGTCCAGTCAGGGGCTTTGGTGGAACCAGCAACGTCTGACAAACCAACTTATACAGGCGAGCAGTCTGGAGCAATCGTAGAACCGGAACAGGTGCCACCAACACCAGAATATACAGGAACTCAAGCGGGAGCGATTGTAGCTCCTGAAACAGCTGAAAAACCAGAGTATACAGGCACTCAATCAGGTGCCATTGTGGAACCAGAAATCCAGTCTTCCCTACCAGAATATACAGGCACTCAATCAGGAGCCGTCGTTGAACCGGAACAAGTCGCTCCTCTTCCAGAATATACTGGTAATACTGAGCAAGTAAAACCGGAAGCTCCGACAGAAAAACCAAAAGAAAAAGATCCAGAAAAAACACTTGAATTAAGAAATGTTTCGGATCTGGAGTTGTATAGTCAGACCAATGGTACTTATAAACAACACGTTTCTTTAGACGGTGTCCCAAGTAATCCAGACACTTACTTTGTCAAGGTTAAATCTTCGACGTTTAAAGATGTCTATCTACCAGTCGCTTCAATAACGGCTGAAACGAAAGATGGGCAGCCAGTTTATAAAATCACAGCCAAGGCTGAGAAACTCCAGCAAGAGCTAGAAAATAAATATGTTGATAATTTCACCTTCTACCTAGCTAAGAAGGCTAGAGAGGAAACGACAACCTTTACTTCCTTTAGCAACCTAGTCAAAGCTATCAACCAGAATCTCTCTGGAACCTATCATTTAGTAGCTAGTTTGAATGCCAACGAAGTGGAGTTGGAGCCTGAAGCTAAATCCTACATCAAGGGCATCTTTACTGGTCAGTTGATCGGTGAAAAAGATGGCAAGCAGTATGCTATTTACAACTTGAAAAAACCACTGTTTGAAACTTTGAATGGCGCCACAGTAGAAAAATTGAGTCTGAAAAATGTCACCATTTCTGGGAAGGATGATATCGGTTCACTGGCCTATGAAGCTCAGAATGGCACAAAGATTCAGCAAGTTCATATCGATGGTGTTCTGGCTGGTGAACGTGGTATCGGTGGTTTGCTGGCTAAGGCGGATCAATCAAGAATCACAGAGAGCAGTTTCAAGGGAAGAATTATCAACACGTATGAGACGACTGCTGCCTATAATATCGGTGGTCTGGTCGGTCATTTGACAGGAAACAGGGCTTTACTTACGAAGTCAAAAGCGACAGTAGCCATTTCATCCAACACAAATAGTTCAGATCAGACTGTGGGGGGGCTTGCAGGTCTAGTAGATCAGGATGCACAGATCCAAGATAGTTATGCTGAAGGCGATATCAACAATGCCAAGCACTTTGGTAGAGTCGCGGGAGTAGCAGGCTATTTGTGGGATCGAAAAACTAATGAGGAACAGCATGCTGGAAGATTGACCAATGTTCTCAGTGATGTCAATGTAACCAACGGAAATGCCATTACTGGTTACCACTACAATGGAATGAAGGTGAAGGACACATTCAGCAGCAAGGCCAACAGAGTCTACAATGTCACCTTGGTCAAGGATGAGGTCGTCAGCAAGGAATCCTTTGAAGAAAGAGGGACAATGCTAGATGCTTCCCAAATCGAAAGCAAAAAAGTAGCCATCAATCCTCTCACTCTACCAATAGTGGAGCCCCTCTCAACAAGTAGCAAGAAAGACAGTGATTTTTCTAAGGTAGCCCATTATCAAGCTAAGCGCGCCTTGGCTTATAAGAACATTGAAAAATTGCTACCTTTCTACAACAAGGCAACCATCGTCAAATACGGAAATCTGGTCAATGAGAACAGTCTTTTGTATCAAAAAGAAGTCTTGTCAGCAGTTATGATGAAGGATAACCAAGTCATCACAGACATTGTTTCAAACAAACAGACTGCAAACAAACTCTTGCTACACTACAAGGACCATTCATCTGAGAAGCTCGATTTCAAGTACCAGAATGATTTCGCCAAATTAGCGGAATATAGTCTAGGAGATACTGGACTTCTCTATACGCCAAATCAATTCCTGTATGACCAATCTTCTATCATCAAGCAAGTCTTACCAGACTTACAAAAGGTTGACTATCATTCAGAAGCCATCAGAAAGACACTCGGTATTTCTCCAAACGTCAAGCAGACTGAGCTCTATCTAGAAGACCAGTTCGCCAAAACAAAACAACATCTGGAGGACAGTTTGAAGAAACTCTTGTCAGCGGATGCAGGACTTGCTGGTGATAACTCAGTTACCAAGGGCTATCTTGTAGATAAAATCAAGCGCAACAAAGAAGCCTTGCTACTTGGCTTGACCTATCTAGAACGTTGGTATAACTTCAGTTATGGTCAGGTAAACGTCAAAGACCTGGTTCTGTACCATCTGGACTTCTTTGGTAAGGGAAATGCTTCACCACTAGATGCCCTGATTGAGTTGGGTAAATCTGGCTTTAACAACCTTCTAGCTAAGAACAACGTTGATACTTATTCTATTAGTCTAGCTAGCCATCATGGAACAACAGATTTATTTAGCACGCTAGAACATTACCGAAAAGTCTTTTTACCAAATACAAGTAACAATGACTGGTTTAAATCAGAGACCAAGGCTTACATCGTCGAAGAAAAATCCACTATCGAAGAGGTGAAAGCGAAACAAGGACAAGCTGGCACCAAGTATTCTATAGGTGTCTATGACCGCATTACTAGTGTCACATGGAAATACCGCAATATGGTCTTGCCTCTCCTAACCTTGCCAGAGAGATCGGTATTTGCCATCTCAACCATGTCTAGTCTAGGATTTGGAGCCTATGATCGCTACCGCAATAGTGAGCATAAAGCTGGCAAGAATCTCAATGATTTTGTTGAAGAAAATGCGCGTGAAACAGCCAAACGCCAGCGAGATCACTACGATTATTGGTATCGTATTTTAGATGAACAGTCACGTGAAAAACTCTATCGTACCATCCTCCTTTATGATGCTTATAAGTTTGGGGATGACACAACCTCTGGAAAAGCTACAGTGGAGGCTAAGTTTGATAGCACCAATCCAGCTATGAAGAACTTCTTTGGCCCAGTTGGCAATAAGGTAGTACACAACCAGCATGGAGCCTACGCTACAGGTGATGGCGTCTACTATATGTCTTACCGTATGCTGGACAAGGATGGAGCCATTACTTATACCCATGAAATGACCCATGATTCCGATCAGGATATCTACCTTGGCGGCTATGGTCGAAGAAGTGGCTTGGGACCAGAGTTCTTTGCAAAAGGTTTATTGCAAGCCCCTGACCAACCAAGTGACGCAACCATTACCATCAATTCTATCTTGAGACACTCAAAATCAGATAGTACAGAGGGCTCCCGTTTGCAAGTCTTGGATCCGACAGAGAGATTCCAAAACGCAACAGATCTTCAGAACTATGTCCATAATATGTTTGACCTTATCTACATGCTGGAATACCTTGAAGGACAATCAATCGTTAATAAACTGAATGTTTACCAGAAAATGGCGGCTCTCAGAAAGATTGAGAACAAGTATGTAAAAGATCCAGCAGATGGAAATGAGGTTTACGCCACTAACGTAGTCAAAGAATTGACAGAAGAAGAGGCAAAGAAACTAACCAACTTTGAAAGTTTGATTGACCATAACATCTTGTCATCTCGTGAGTACCAATCTGGCGACTATGAACGAAATGGATACTATACGATTAAACTCTTTGCCCCAATCTATTCAGCTCTCAGCAGTGAGAAAGGCACGCCAGGGGACCTTATGGGACGTCGGATCGCTTACGAACTTTTGGCTGCCAAAGGCTTTAAGGATGGAATGGTACCTTATATCTCAAACCAATACGAAGAAGTTGCCAAACAAAAAGGTCAAACTATCAATCTCTATGGTAAAGAACGAGGATTGGTGACCGATAAACTTGTATTGGACAAGGTATTTGAAGGCAAGTATGCATCTTGGGCTGCCTTTAAGAAAGCCATGTACAAAGAACGTGTGGATCAGTTTAAAAACTTGAAACAAGTGACCTTTAAAGATCCGACAAAACCATGGCCAAACTATACGACAGAGACCATCAATCAAGTGAGTGAATTGCAAGCCCTCATGGATCAAGCTGTTCTCAAGGATGCTGTAAGTCCTCGTTGGAGCAACTATAATCCAGAGTATGATAGTGCCGTTCATAAGTTGAAGAGAGCAATCTTTAAGGCCTATCTTGACCAAACAAACGACTTCAGAACCTCTATTTTTAAGAAATAAGGGGTAGAAAATGAAAAGGGAGGATCGACAGATCTTCTCTTTTTATGTCCGGCTGTCTGAAAGCTGGTAGGCGATTTGTTTGTGACGGAGAAGGTCTTTTGTTTCTAGAGCAAATATGGTAGAATGATAGCTACGAGAGAAGGAGGTTTTTATGGAGAGAGATAGATTGGTTCGACTCAATTGGAGACTGGGCATGCTGGCAGGTATAACCTTGCTTTTGGGACCTGTCCTACGATTTTTGCTATCCTATACTGGGGCCATCATCTATAAAGAACCTTCAAAAATGCTGGTTGTCACGGTTGCCTTTTCCCTGCTCCTGACATTTTTTAAGATTTTGATAATTGCATTAGGAACCTTTATGCTAATCTATTTCGAAGAAGATCAACAACTTCGAAAGCTGCCTTCTATTTTATTTATCATTGGTGGCGTGCTGGGATTTCTTTCAGCGACCGAGTGGATAGGAGGATTTCTAATCATTAAAGGTGCTGTTACTTTTTCTAAATTTTTAAAAGAAGTCCGTGGCCTTGTCTGATAGTCTAGTGAAACAACCCGTTTGAGGGTTGTTTTTTATTTAAAGAATTATCTGGCGAAAGAATATGTTAGCAAAATGCTTTTTTTATAAGAAAACATGATGTAATACAACTTGAAAAAATAAAAGGAGAATATTATGAAACAATCTTTCATTACATCGTATTTAACATTCTATTTAAAAGCTTCCATTACTTTAGAGGGAGTCTTTATAAAAACTTCTAACCCTAATACTATTTTAAAAGTTATTCCACTGGGTTCTCAAAATAAAACAATTCCTGTTGATCATGTTGCAAGTGTAGATAGTTCATTTCGTCTTGATTTCAAATCATTTGCTTGGGGTATAATTTTCGCTCTTATTGGCCTTTCAATGATGCAAAATTCATTTATCGGAGGATTGATATTAGCGGCTTATGATGTATTAACAGTGCTAAGCGCTTTTCAGACTCTACTAGTTTTGCATCTTACTTCTGGTGGAACACATGTTGTCAGTGTGGTAGTATTTGAAAAAGCTAATCTTGAAAATTGCAAAGAAACAATTGAAGGTCTAATTCATAATCGTTACAATGATACTAATGTAACTAAGAATACTGATCGTATAGTTGATGCTTTAAATAACAAATAATTGCAATCGTTTCTTGATTGAATATCGCGAATTAATAATAACTAGATGAGAGGACACTGTTCTCTCTTTTTAGTTGATTTTAACTAGCTTTTTTGTGAAAAATTGTGTAAAATAGAATAGATAAACGAGGGCAACCTCGAAAAATTAAAGGAGAATCCATCTAATGGTAAAATTGGTTTTTGCTCGCCACGGTGAGTCTGAATGGAACAAAGCTAACCTTTTCACTGGTTGGGCTGATGTTGATTTGTCTGAAAAAGGAACACAACAAGCGATTGACGCTGGTAAATTGATCAAAGAAGCTGGTATCGAATTTGACCAAGCTTACACTTCAGTATTGAAACGTGCGATCAAAACAACAAACTTGGCTCTTGAAGCTTCTGACCAATTGTGGGTTCCAGTTGAAAAATCATGGCGCTTGAACGAACGTCACTACGGTGGTTTGACTGGTAAAAACAAAGCTGAAGCTGCTGAACAATTTGGTGATGAGCAAGTTCACATCTGGCGTCGTTCATACGATGTATTGCCTCCAAACATGGATCGTGATGATGAGCATTCAGCACACACTGACCGTCGTTACGCTTCACTTGACGACTCAGTTATCCCAGATGCTGAAAACTTGAAAGTGACTTTGGAACGTGCCCTTCCATTCTGGGAAGACAAAATCGCTCCAGCACTTAAAGATGGTAAAAACGTATTCGTAGGAGCTCACGGTAACTCAATCCGTGCCCTTGTAAAACACATCAAACGCTTGTCTGATGACGAAATCATGGACGTGGAAATCCCTAACTTCCCGCCATTGGTATTCGAATTTGACGAAAAATTGAATGTAGTTTCTGAATACTACCTTGGAAAATAATTTATAAACAGAAAGCCTAGGATTCCTAGGTTTTTTGTTTTTGCTTCTAGTTCTCAACTAGTTGAAAAAGCCTTATAATGATAGTAAAGAGTGACTTAATTGTAAGAAAAGTGGATATGCTTGAAGCTCTGAAATCAGTAGAGTAATTCACGGTTTTAAACAGTAAATCAGTTGACAAAGTCCCTGCTTCTTGGTAGAATAAGAACTGTCGTAAAGACAAATAACTTCTTCTTGGTTGCAGGCATGCCAACCTGTCACTCGGATGAAGCCAAATAAAAAGGAGAAACATCATGGCAATCTCAAAAGAGAAAAAAAATGAAATCATCGCACAATATGCACGTCACGAAGGTGATACAGGTTCAGTAGAGGTTCAAGTTGCTGTCCTTACTTGGGAAATCAACCACCTTAACGAACACATCAAACAACACAAAAAAGACCACGCTACTTACCGTGGATTGATGAAGAAAATCGGTCGCCGTCGTAACTTGCTTGCATACTTGCGTAAAAACGATGTTAACCGTTACCGTGAGTTAATCAACTCTCTTGGACTTCGTCGCTAATCTTGCGTCTAAAACGTTTCTATACTTCGTTGGCTTCAGCTCGATGTACCATTAGTACAATCTTCGCCTCGTCGCCTAGTCTATAAACGTTTTATCCAGCAAGACTTGAGCTCTCTGATATTCAGAGAGCTTTTTTTACTTTTGTCACCCTACCTCGATATACTAAAGTATTATCTTCGGTTACGGTTCCTAGCACTGTAAGGTAAAATAAACCAGATCATCTCCCTTCGGGGAGATTTTTTGTTTCACTAAAATTTTTATACAATCTTCGGCTCATCGCCTAGTCTATAAACGGTTTATCCGGCAAGAATCATGATGCTAAGGGCGTTAAAAATCCGTATGAAAATAGGGAAAGGAAACAGTGTTCGATGAACACAAGGAGTTTCATCTTTTTCACTAGGATTTTAGCCCGAGCTCAAAATGGCTCTCTGACTTTAGAGGGCTTTTTCTATATACGTCTCTGTCCTTGTCCATCTAATAGAAATATGATATACTTTTTATGAGAATTTTCTAAATTTTTAATATTCTATCAAAGGAGGTTTTCATGCTTTCCAAATTTTCTGGAAGCCGACAAGATTTGCAATTTGTGTTGTTTTTGGGTATTTTGCTAAGTGTTTTAGGAATTTCACTTTTTCTAGCTGTTTCTATGGGGTCCGTAGCGATTGATTTAGGAGATACCTATCGAATCATTTTGAGCAGATTGGGTTTTCCTCTTGAGATAGGAGAGGTTTCCAAGTCCACTCTTGCCATTGTATGGAACATGAGATTCCCCCGAGTATTGTTAGGTCTGATAGTAGGGGCTGGTCTTTCTATGTGTGGTAGCGTGATGCAGTCTACAGTGAACAATCCCATAGCAGAGCCTTATGTCTTAGGAATTTCTGCGGGTGCAACTCTAGGGGCAACCTTGAGCATCATTCTTGGTTTAAAAGTGGTGATTAGCCTTGGAGCTTTTCTTGGAGCTATTTTGGCAACCATTGCTGTCCTCATCATTGCCTCTATGCAGGGAAGGATGACGACTTCTAGTCTGATCTTATCAGGAACGGTGGTCAATGCTCTCTTTCTGGCATTTTCCAATTTTATTATCTCAGTCGGCGCTAATGCGGACAGTGTGATGACCATTAAGTTTTGGACCATGGGTTCGCTTGCTGGAACTACTTGGTCTGACTTAGTCCTGCCAACTATAGTAGTAGGATTGGCCTTTCTATTTTTCTCTACCCAGTATCGTGTTTTTAATGCGATGATGATGGGAGATGAGGCTGCTTTAACTTTGGGGATTCCCTTACGCTTCTATTGGTATCTTTATGTGACCATGGTGGCTGTGCTGACAGCTGTCTTAGTGGCAACCTGTGGGATTATTGGATTTGTTGGTCTGATTACTCCCCATTTAGCTCGAGGGTTAGTAGGAACGAATTACAGGAGGCTTTTTCCCGTTGCGACCTTACTGGGTGCCCTCTTTGTGGTCTGGGCAGATGTACTCTCTCGTGTCATCATTCCAAATGCTGAGCTGCCGATTGGTATTTTCACAGCCTTAGTAGGTGCTCCCTTCTTTATCTACATTGTTGGAGGTAGGCGAAGGGAGGTGAGGGCCTGATATGGACTTGATTTGTCAGGATGTCCACTTTGGACTAGGAGAGAAAAAAATCCTCAAAGGAGTTTCTCTTAAGGTTGAGGGGCATCAATTCCACACGATATTAGGGCCAAATGGAAGTGGAAAAACCAGTCTGCTTAAACTCCTCTATCGTCAGGAAAGGGCGGACAAAGGTTTGATAAGCCTAGATGGAAAGCTGCTGGAGCATTGGTCACTCAAAGAAACGGCCAAGCAAATGGCAGTTGTCACCCAGTTTAATCAATTGCAGTTTGATTGTACAGTTGAGGAAATCGTCTTGCTGGGAAGAACTCCCCACCTCTCTTTTCTACAGAAGGAAAAGGAAAGGGATTATGCCCTCGTTCAAGATGCTCTCGTCAAGGTGGATATGCTTGAGAAGAAAACTCGTCTCTATTCGTCTCTGTCAGGTGGAGAAAAGCAGCGAGTCTTATTAGCACGCGCCTTGGCGCAAGAACCGACTCTCTTGCTCCTAGATGAACCTACCAATCACCTGGATATCAAGTATCAGCTAGACTTGTTGGCCATTGTGAAGAATCTCAAGGTCAATGTTCTAGCTGTCCTACATGACATTCAACTTGCTTGTCGCTATTCGGATTATCTCTATCTGATGAAAGAGGGAGAAATCCTTTACCAAGGAACTCCAAAGGAGACCATCACCCCTGAGTCATTGCAAACTGTATATGGAGTTCAAAGTCAGGTGACTTGGACCGAGGATCAGCAAGCTATGATTCACTATTTATAAGAATGAAAAGGAAAACAAGATGAAAAAAACACTAAGCATTTTACTCGTAACAGTAGCTACCCTAACCATGGCAGCTTGTGGCAACACTACTACAGAAAAAGCTACCACGCAGTCTAGCACAGAAACAAGTCAAAAGGCCAGCACAGAGACGACTTATCCGTTAACGGTTAAAACCTATGATGTTAAGGGAAATGAAGTCGAACAAGTCTTTGACAAGGCACCTGAAAAAGTTATCACCAACAATCTTTCAACCACTGAAATCTTATTGGAGTTAGGCTTGAAGGATAAAATTGCTGGCATGCTCAACCCTGACAATGCTGTAACAGACAAATACAAGGACGCGATTGCGACCATTCCTCAAATCGGTGATAAAAAAACAGTCTCTCAAGAGACAGTCCTTTCTTATGAGCCAGATGCGGTGATGGGTCGAAACATGATGTTTTCTGAAAAATCCTTGGGGACAGTTAACACTTGGAATGAAAACAAAATCCCAGTCTATACGCAAAAAGCTTCTCTCTCAACGATTCAGCAAGATTTGGGAAATATCGTAGAAGATGTCAAAAATCTTGGAATGATTTTCAATGTTCAGGACAAGGCCAATGAATACGCAGCCCAATTACAAGCTAAAATTGACGCTGTTAAGAAAGCAAACCCAGCAAGCCAAGGTGAAAAGAAAAAGGCTTTGATTATGGTTGCTTATAACGACGAAACCTTCGGCGCTTACAAGTCTGCTTTGCAAGAAAGCTTGTTGAATCAACTTGGTTATACCAATGTCGCAACGGGAACATCAGGCTTGACCTTGGAAAATCTCGTGTCAATGGATCCTGAATTGATTATCTATGTAACCAGCGACCGCAATAAAAAATTGGATGCCAACGCAGTAGAGTTGATGAAGGCAAATGAAGTTTTGGAAAACGTTCCTGCAATTAAGAATCAAAAAATCATGACCATTTCTTACGATGAGTTGATGGACTATGGTCCAGCAGTGATTGATTCCCTTGAGAAAATCAATGACTTTATCAATAAATAATGAGTTTGATTGGGAAGGGATTCAAGTTAAGATCAGCCTTCCTTCGACCTATGATCCCAATCAAACCTATCCAGCGATTCTTTTGAATGATGGAAACTTGGATTTCCTATCTTCCCTTTCTGAATCTGTGATTTTAGTGGGCTTGACCTCTAAAAATCGCCTAGACGATTACACTCCATGGAAGGCAGCTGCTCTGAGAGATGGGGCTCCAGATTTTGGCGGTCAGGCAAATACCTATCATAGTCATTTATTTGGAGGTCTTTTAGACAAGTTGCAGTCACTTTATCGTCTGGACAAAAATCGCCTTGCTTATGGAGGATACTCACTAGGTGGTTTGGTGGCAGTATACAGTCTTTTCAGCTTTGACAAGGTCTCCTGTGTCTTCTCTATCTGTGGTTCCTTTTGGTATCCTGATTTTACGACTTATTGCAAGGATGAAAGGGTGAAAAATTTGGACTGCTTGCTGTATTTACAGAATGGTCAAACAGAAGGAAACCATCATACCAATCGCTTGGCTCAAGCACCAGCCTATGCTGAGCAGATCCATACTAGTCTTCAGAAACGTTATCCGACTGGTCAGTTTGTCTTTGATTCTTATGGGCATCATGAGCAAGTGGCTGAGCGATTTCTAGTCTTTTCCAACTGGTTGGCCCAAAAATGGAAAATCGAATAAAAGAAATATCCCTTGGTAAAAGCCAAGGGATAATTGTATTTTTTAACCAAGAGCCTCTCTCTTCTTATCTGGATTCCAGATAAAGCTTGCGATGAAGGTAAAGATAATCGTTAGGATACCAACAATCACAGCAAGGAAGAGGGCAGGGATACGGACAAACCACCAGAGTGGATTTGGTTTTTTATCATTGTGCCACTGCTTAGTTTCTTCGTCCAAACGTTGGAATTCTGCTTGGATACGGTCTGCAACCATTTCAATCCCTTCATCATTCATTTTCTTGATGTCTGAGATATCGATAGGGTTTCCAAAGTTCATATCGACACGTTCACGGCTAACCAAACCTTTCAAGGTCATGGGACCAGTATAGGTAACTGGCATGATACGGACCTTAGCCATCTTGGCAATCAGAGCAACTCCGCCTTTGACATCTGTCGAGTGGCGACTACCACTAGGAAACATGATAAGGGAACGGTCACTTTTTTTGAGGACATTGATAGGGTATTTGATAGCAGAGGCGCTAGGATTTTCCCGGTCGATAGGAAAGGCCCCACACATACGAATCCACCAGCCAAAGATGCGGTTGTTAAAAAGCTCTTTTTTAGCCATAAAGATGAACTGTTTTGGTTTGGTCGCAAAAGCCATGTAAACTGGATCCCACCAGGTACGATGAGGTGCGACCAGGATATAGTTTTCATCTTTACTAGGGATTTTATCCGTATTGTGATAGTGGGCATTGCCATTGATGGACCACAAGATCAGCATGACTAGTCCACGTAAATAAGTATAAAACATGAGATCTCCTTCGATTGTATTGCTTTTATTATTATACCTTATCAAAAGACTGCTGGCAAACTTTTTCAGTTGACAGTGGACAGTTTTAGATTTGATTAGAATTCTTTTAAAAAAAATGATATGATAGAATTTATGGATAAAAATAAGATTATGGGATTAACCCAAAGAGAAGTCAAGGAAAGACAGGCTCAAGGTTTGGTCAATGACTTTACCGCATCAGCCAGTACCAGTACTTGGCAAATCATCAAACGAAATGTTTTTACACTTTTTAACGCATTAAACTTTGTTATTGCCCTAGCGCTTGCCTTTGTGCAGGCTTGGAGCAATCTGGTCTTCTTTGCCGTTATTTGCTTTAACGCTTTTTCTGGGATTGTGACCGAGCTGCGAGCCAAACACATGGTGGACAAGCTCAATCTCATGACCAAGGAAAAGGTCAAAACCATCCGTGATGGTCAAGAAGTCGCTCTCAATCCTGAAGAATTGGTTCTAGGAGATGTCATTCGTTTGTCTGCTGGAGAGCAGATTCCTAGTGATGCCTTGGTTTTGGAAGGATTCGCAGAAGTCAATGAAGCTATGTTGACGGGTGAGAGTGATTTGGTGCAAAAAGAAGTGGATGCCTTGCTTTTATCAGGGAGTTTCCTAGCCAGTGGCGCAGTTTTGGCTCAAGTTCACCATGTCGGGGCAGAAAACTATGCTTCCAAACTCATGCTGGAAGCCAAGACCGTTAAACCCATCAACTCTCGTATCATGAAATCGCTAGACAAGCTAGCTGGTTTTACTGGGAAGATTATCATTCCCTTTGGTCTGGCCCTCTTGCTAGAAGCCTTGCTTTTAAAAGGCTTGCACCTCAAGTCATCCGTTGTAAATTCGTCGACAGCACTTTTGGGTATGTTGCCTAAGGGAATCGCCCTTTTGACCATCACTTCGCTCTTGACTGCAGTGATTAAGCTAGGCTTGAAAAAGGTTTTGGTTCAGGAGATGTACTCTGTTGAGACCTTGGCGCGCGTGGATATGCTCTGTTTGGACAAGACGGGAACCATCACCCAAGGAAAGATGCAGGTGGAGGCTGTTCTTCCTTTGACCGAAGAGTATGGTGAGCATGCGATTGCCAGCATTTTGACTAGCTATATCGCTCATAGTGAGGATAAAAATCCAACAGCTCAAGCCATTCGCCAGCGTTTCCAAGGACAGGTTGCCTATCCTGCGATCTCGAATCTTCCTTTCTCAAGCGACCGCAAGTGGGGAGCTATGGAATTAGAAGGGCTAGGAACGGTTTTCTTAGGGGCGCCTGAGATGTTGTTGGACTCTGAAGTCCCAGAAGCCAGAGAGGCTTTAGAGAGAGGTTCACGTGTCTTGGTCTTGGCCCTCAGTCAGGAAAAACTAGATCATCACAAACCACAGAAACCGTCTGACATTCAGGCCCTCGCCTTGCTGGAAATCTTGGACCCGATTCGAGAAGGAGCAGCTGAGACGCTGGACTATCTCCGTTCCCAGGAAGTAGGTCTCAAGATTATCTCTGGCGACAATCCCGTTACAGTATCCAGCATTGCCCAGAAGGCTGGTTTTGCAGACTATCACAGCTATGTAGATTGCTCAAAAATCACGGATGAGGAATTGATTGCTATGGCTGAAGAGACAGCAATTTTTGGTCGTGTTTCCCCTCATCAAAAGAAACTCATCATCCAAACGCTGAAAAAAGCAGGGCATACAACGGCAATGACAGGGGACGGAGTCAATGATATCCTGGCCCTTCGTGAGGCAGATTGTTCGATCGTGATGGCGGAGGGAGATCCGGCGACTCGCCAGATCGCCAATCTAGTTCTCTTGAACTCAGACTTCAATGATGTTCCAGAGATTCTCTTTGAAGGCCGTCGGGTGGTCAATAACATTGCCCATATCGCACCGATTTTCTTGATTAAGACCATCTATTCCTTCTTGCTTGCAGTCATCTGTATTGCCAGTGTTTTACTAGGACGGTCTGAGTGGATTTTGATTTTCCCTTTCATTCCGATCCAGATTACCATGATCGACCAATTCGTGGAAGGGTTCCCACCATTCGTTCTGACTTTTGAGCGAAATATCAAGCCTGTTGAGCCAAATTTCCTCAGAAGATCCATGCTACGTGCCCTACCAAGTGCCCTTATGGTCGTCTTTAGCGTTCTTTTTGTCAAAATATTTGGGGCTAGCCAGGGTTGGTCAGAGTTAGAAATCTCAACCCTACTTTATTATCTCCTTGGGTCTATCGGTTTCTTATCCGTATTTAGAGCCTGCATGCCATTTACCCTCTGGCGTGTCCTCTTGATTGTCTGGTCAGTAGGAGGCTTCCTAGCCACAGCTCTTTTCCCAATGATTCAAAAGTTGCTTGAAATTTCGACCCTAACAGGACAAACGTTGCCTGTTTATGGGGTTATGATGTTGGTATTTACGGTGATTTTCATTCTATCCAGTCGTTACCAAACTAGAAAATAAAGAAGACTGCAATCTGTGTATTGCGGTCTTTTTAGGTGCAAGATTGCTAGCTGAAATATGGTATAATAAAAGGTAATAGAGTTTTGGAAAGTGAGAGAAGATGATTTCAAAGAGATTAGAATTGGTGGCTTCCTTTGTGCCACAAGGTGCTGTGTTACTAGATGTAGGGAGTGACCATGCTTATCTGCCCATCGAGTTAGTCGAGAGAGACCAAATCAAAAGCGCCATTGCAGGTGAGGTGGTGGAAGGCCCCTACCAGTCAGCGGTGAAAAATGTTGAGAATCACGGTCTAAAGGAGAAAATTCAGGTTCGTTTAGCCAATGGCTTGGCAGCCTTTGAAGAGGCAGACCAAGTCTCTGTTGTCACCATTGCTGGTATGGGTGGCCGTTTGATCGCTACAATTTTGGAGGAAGGTTTGGACAAGCTAGCTAATGTAGAGCGTTTAATCCTCCAGCCCAATAATCGTGAAGACGACTTGCGCATTTGGTTACAAGACAATAGTTTTCAGATTGTAGCAGAAAGCATCCTAGAAGAAGCTGGCAAGTTCTACGAGATTTTGGTGGTGGAAGCGGGACAAATGAAGCTATCAGCCAGTGATGTTCGCTTTGGTCCCTTCTTATCCAAAGAAACCAGCCCAATCTTTGTCCAAAAATGGCAAAAAGAAGTTGCTAAGTTAGAGTTTGCCCTTAATCAAATCCCAGAAAAAAATATTGAGGAACGTCAAGTTCTTGTAGATAAAATTCAAGCCATCAAGGAGGTGCTCCATGCTAGCAAGTGAAGTAATTAGAGCTTATGAAGCCTTTTGCCCTCAGGAGTTTTCAATGGAGGGTGACAGTCGTGGCCTGCAAATCGGTACTCTAGACAAGGAGACCCAAAGAGTCATGGTGGCTCTCGATATTCGAGAAAAGACGGTGGCTGAAGCCATTGAAAAGGGTGTAGACTTGATTATTGTCAAGCACGCGCCGATTTTCCGTCCCATCAAGGATTTGGTCGCCAGCCGTCCGCAAAATCAGATTTACATCGACCTTATCAAGCATGACATCGCCGTTTATGTCAGTCATACTAATATTGACATCGTTGAGAATGGCCTCAATGATTGGTTCTGCCAGATGCTAGACATTGAGGAGACGACTTATCTGCAGGAAACAGGCCCTGAACGTGGGATTGGGCGGATTGGAAATATTCAGCCTCAGACTTTTGGGGAATTGGCCCAGCATGTCAAGCAAGTATTTGACCTAGATAGCCTTCGCATGGTGCATTATCAAGAGAGTGATTTGAAGAAGGAAATTTCAAGAGTTGCCATTTGCGGTGGTAGTGGTCAGTCTTTCTATCCTGATGCTTTAGCTAAGGGAGCGGATGTCTATATCACTGGGGATATCTACTATCATACAGCTCAGGATATGTTGTCAGATGGCCTACTGGCATTGGATCCAGGACATTATATCGAAGTGCTTTTTGTGGAAAAAACCGCTGCACTCCTTAATCAATGGAAGGCAGAAAAGGATTGGACCATTGATATCATACCTAGCCAAGCATCGACCAATCCTTTCCACCATATTTAGTTAGAAGGTGAAGACAATGAAAAAAGTTGCCATTATTGGAGCAGGGATTGTAGGGGCAACTGCTGCCTACTACCTCTCCAAAGAAGCAGATTTAGAGGTGACCGTTTTTGATCATGAACAGGGTCAGGCAACCAAGGCAGCAGCGGGAATTATCAGTCCTTGGTTTTCTAAACGACGCAATAAAGCTTGGTATAAGATGGCACGCTTGGGGGCTGACTTTTATGTGGATTTATTGGCTGATTTAGAAAAGTCCGGTCAGGAAATCGACTTTTACCAACGCTCGGGAGTTTTCCTCTTGAATAAGGACGAATCCAAGCTTGAGGAACTCTATGAACTAGCCCTTCAGCGTAGGGAAGAATCTCCCTTGATAGGCCAGTTAGCTATTCTGGACCATGCGTCTGCTAATAACTACTTTCCTGGTCTGCAAGGATTTGACCGCCTGCTCTATGCTTCTGGTGGAGCGAGAGTAGATGGCCAACTCTTAGTGACTCGTTTGCTAGAAGCTAGTCAAGTCAAGCTGGTCAAAGAAAAAGTGAGTCTGACACCTTTAGCATCAGGTCACCAGATTGGCGAAGAGGTGTTTGATCAGGTTATTTTGGCGACAGGAGCTTGGTTGGGGGACTTTTTGGAACCTTTAGGATATGAGGTAGATGTTCGTCCTCAAAAGGGACAGCTACGAGATTATCAACTTAGCCAAGATATGGAATCCTATCCTGTTGTCATGCCAGAAGGGGAGTGGGATTTGATTCCTTTTGCAGGTGGGAAATTGTCCTTAGGAGCTACCCATGAAAACGACATGGGATTTGACTTGACGGTGGATGAAACCTTGATCCAGCAAATGGAGGATGCGGCCTTGCCTCACTATCCAGCCTTGGCAGGAGCGAAATCATCGGGTGAGCGTGTGGGAATTCGTGCTTACACCAGTGATTTTTCGCCATTTTTTGGGCAAGTCCCAGGCTTAGCAGGTGTCTATGCGGCTAGTGGTCTAGGTTCATCAGGCCTCACAACGGGGCCGATCATCGGTTACCATCTAGCCCATCTGGTCCAAGACAAGGAGTTGACCTTGGACCCTGAAAATTATCCCATTGCAAACTATGTCAAACGAGTAAAAAGCGAATAAAATTTTACTGAAATTTTAGCAGGTAGTTTAGGATGTCAAATGACATTCCCTATCAAAAATGATAAAATAAGAAAAAATAATCCGAGAATCGAGGAAAAAAGATGCAAGAAAAGATTTTGGTAACTGGCGGTGCTGGATTTATCGGAACCCACACTGTTATTGAATTGATCCAAGCAGGTCATCAAGTCGTTGTGGTGGATAATCTTGTCAATAGCAATCGTAAAAGTTTAGAAGTTGTTGAGAGAATTACAGGAGTCGAGATTCCTTTCTATGAGGCAGATATCCGTGATACTGATACTCTCAGAGATATTTTCAAGCAGGAAGAACCGACTGGTGTGATTCACTTTGCGGGTTTGAAGGCTGTTGGCGAATCAACCCGTATCCCTCTTGCCTACTATGATAACAATATCGCAGGAACTGTCAGCCTTTTGAAAGCTATGGAAGAAAATAACTGTAAGAACATCATCTTCAGTTCTTCGGCGACAGTTTACGGAGATCCTCACACTGTTCCAATCTTAGAAGATTTCCCACTTTCAGTGACCAACCCGTACGGTCGTACTAAGCTCATGCTAGAGGAAATTTTGACGGATATCTACAAGGCAGACTCAGAATGGAATGTGGTCTTGCTTCGTTACTTTAACCCAATCGGAGCACATGAGAGTGGAGACTTAGGAGAAAATCCAAACGGCATTCCAAACAACCTCTTACCTTATGTTTCACAAGTAGCAGTTGGCAAACTAGAGCAAGTACAAGTTTTTGGAGATGATTACGATACAGAAGATGGAACTGGGGTTCGTGACTATATCCATGTTGTAGACCTAGCCAAAGGTCACGTTGCAGCTTTGAAAAAACTCCAAAAAGGTTCAGGTCTTAATGTTTATAACCTTGGAACAGGTAAAGGTTATTCCGTTCTTGAAATTATCCAAAATATGGAAAAAGCAGTGGGACGTCCTATTCCTTACCGCATCGTAGAACGTCGCCCAGGTGATATCGCTGCCTGCTACTCAGACCCAGCAAAAGCCAAAGCAGAGCTCGGATGGGAAGCAGAACTCGATATCACCCAAATGTGTGAAGACGCATGGCGTTGGCAAAGCAAGCATCCAAATGGATTTGAAGACTAAGATGATGATTTCAATCATCGTCCCTTGTCTAAACGAAGAGGAAGTACTTCCTCTTTTTTATCAGTCTGTGGAAGCTCTGCTTCCTGACTTGGGAGCAGAGGTCGAATATGTATTTGTAGACGATGGCTCAAGTGATGGGACCTTGGAGCTTTTGAAGACCTATAGGGAGCAAAATCCTGCGGTCCGTTATGTCTCATTCTCACGAAATTTTGGGAAAGAGGCAGCCCTATATGCAGGCTTGCAGCATGCAACTGGAGACTTGGTGGTCGTGATGGATGCAGACCTTCAGGATCCTCCTAGTATGCTACTTGAGATGAAAGCCTTACTAGACCAAAATGCAGATATAGACTGTGTTGGGACACGGAGAACTAGTCGGGAGGGAGAACCCTTTTTCCGCAGTTTCTGTGCGAACCTCTTTTACCGCCTCATGCAAAAAATTAGCCCAGTGGCTCTACCCTCAGGTGTCCGTGATTTTCGTATGATGAGAAGGTCTGTGGTAGATGCTATTTTGACCCTGACCGAGTCCAATCGTTTTTCTAAAGGACTCTTTGCCTGGGTGGGTTTTAAAACGCACTATCTTGATTATCCAAACGTTGAACGACAGGCTGGCAAGACCAGTTGGAGTTTTAGGCAGCTCTTTTTCTACTCGATTGAAGGGATTCTAAACTTTTCAGATTTTCCCTTAAGTATAGCCTTTGTAGCGGGACTTCTATCTTGTTTTCTTTCTTTTGTGATGACAGTTTTTGTAGTGTTTCGGACTCTTATCTTGGGAAATCCGACATCTGGTTGGACGTCTTTGATGGCTGTCATTCTCTTTCTTGGAGGGATTCAACTCCTGACAATTGGGATTCTTGGTAAGTATATCAGTAAGATTTACCTAGAAACCAAAAAAAGACCACTCTATCTCGTCAAAGAAAAAAGTGACCTTTCTGTTATTGATGGAAAAAATAACCAAAAAAGACTATAATTTTACCTAGAAATATGCTAAACTAGTAAGTGTGGGGAAAAATGAGAAAAAATCAATAACATTAATTCCCTGCTTCCTACGATGGATCTTTTAGAAGTGCACGTGTAGGACAATTTTTGATGGCCTCCAGAACATCGCTGGTCTCAGCGATTTCTCTTTGCAATTCAACTGGATCATCGTAAAATCGAACGATTCCATTATCATGGTAATCAAAGAGTTCAGAATAGGTTTGGCAAAGCCCGCAGGCGATGCAACGTTCGGGTATAAGTGTGACTTTCATATTTATATTGTAATAAGAAAATAGTAAAAAAACAAAGGAGTAAGGTATGGAAAAAGAACCGTGGCAAGAAGATATTTACGAAAACAATGAGGAAGAAACAAGATCAGAGCGTCGACACCGGAAACAAAAAGGGAAAGGCGTAGTTGCCAATCGTGTCTTGACAGTTCTAGCTAGCCTCTTCTTTGTAATTGTTGTAGCGATGGTAGTTGTATTGATTTACCTATCAACTGGTGGAAGCAATCGTACATCATCTTTAAAGGACTTCTATGATGCATCGTCTCCTTCTACAAGTTCAAGTTCTAAAGTGGAAGCATCATCATCTTCAAGTAGCAAGGTAGAGGAAACAGCTTCTTCTGAATCAACACCTTCACAGAGCAGTTCGGAAGAACATACTACAGAGGGTGAAGGAACACTTACAGTACAGCCTGGAGAGGGAGAAGCAGCTCTTGCTCAACGTGCAGGGATTTCCATTGCCCAGCTAGAAGCCCTAAATCCTTCTCACATGTCATCTGGATCTTGGTTTGCCAACCCAGGTGATGTGATTAAGACAAGATAGGAGTCGGTCATGAAGACTATTCAAATTGCTATCGATGGTCCAGCTTCGAGTGGTAAGAGTACGGTCGCAAAGATTGTCGCTAAAGATTTTGGTTACACTTATCTGGATACAGGTGCTATGTACCGTGCTGCGACTTATATAGCGCTCAAGCATCAGTTGGATGCAGGAAATGTAGACCAACTTCTTGAGCTTCTTAACCAACACCCCATTAGTTTTGGTCGTTCAGAAACAGGTGAGCAACTTGTTTTTGTAGGGGATGTTGAGATTACTCATCCGATTCGTGAAAATGAAGTAACCAACAAGGTTTCAAGCATTGCTGCCATTCCAGAAGTACGTAAGAAACTGGTTTCGCTCCAGCAAGAGATTGCTCAGCAAGGTGGTATCGTCATGGATGGGCGTGATATCGGGACAGTTGTTTTACCACAAGCTGAACTCAAGATTTTCCTAGTGGCTTCTGTTGAAGAAAGAGCAGAGCGTCGTTACAAGGAAAATATTGCTAAAGGGATTGAAACAGACCTTGAAACGCTGAAAGAAGAGATTGCTGCGCGTGACTACAAGGATAGTCATCGTGAAACCTCTCCTCTTAGACAGGCTGAGGATGCAGTTTATCTTGACACAACTGGACTAAGTATCCAAGAAGTGGTTGAAAAAATTGAATCAGAAGCAAAAAAATATACGTCCTAGGGACGAGAGGAGCAGGCTAAATGAAGCCTGCTCCTTTTCTCTCTTTTGCACGCGTTTCAAAACAGCCTTTTTGGGAGAATTTTGATAAAATAGTAGTATCAATAAAAAGGACGGAAGCATGACAAAGAAAATCATAGCCATTTGGGCCCAAGACGAAAAAGGTGTGATTGGGAAGGAAGATCGTCTCCCTTGGCATTTGCCAGCAGAGTTGCAACATTTTAAGGAAACAACTTTAAATCATGCTATACTGATGGGACGTGTAACCTTTGATGGCATGGGGCGTCGATTGCTTCCTAAACGTCAGACTTTGATTTTGACTCGAAATCCAGAGGAGTCTATTGAGGGAGCAATGGTGTTTCAAGATGTTGAGACAGTATTAGATTGGTATCAAAATCAGGATAAAAATCTTTATATACTCGGTGGCAAACAAATTTTTCAACTTTTTGAACCTTATTTAGATGAGCTTATCGTGACACAAATTCATGCTCAAGTTGAAGGGGATACTTATTTCCCGGAAGATTTTGACTTGACTGTTTTTGAGACTATTGCAAGCAAATCTTATAGCAAAGATGAGAAAAATGCCTATGATTTTACCATCGAATATAGAAAGAGAAAGGAAGTCTAATGGAGCGTAGTATTTTTGGATTTTTTACAGCTCTTTTGTGTGCTGTCTGTTTTGTAGCTGGAACACACGCTTTTCGTAAAAAGCGCTTTGGACTTGCTACTCTACTTTGGCTTAATGCCTTTACAAACTTGGTGAATAGCATTCATGCTTTTTATATGACCTTATTTTAGAGAGAAAGAATAGTTAGAACGGAAGGGAATCATGCCTACAAATAGGAAAAATGATATGATGGTTTATTGCTCATTTTGTGGCAAAAGCCAAGAAGAAGTAAAGAAAATAATCGCTGGGAACAATGCCTTTATCTGTAATGAATGTGTAGAGTTGGCCCAGGAAATCATTCGTGAGGAGTTAGCTGAGGAAGTCTTGGCGGACTTGTCTGAAGTACCAAAACCAATCGAACTACTAAACATCTTGAACCACTATGTAATTGGTCAAGATCGTGCCAAACGTGCTCTGGCAGTGGCTGTATATAACCACTACAAACGCATCAATTTCCACGATACGCGTGAAGAATCAGAAGATGTGGATTTGCAGAAGTCAAATATCCTGATGATTGGCCCAACTGGTTCAGGGAAAACTTTCTTGGCTCAGACTTTGGCTAAGAGCTTGAACGTGCCTTTCGCTATTGCAGATGCAACAGCTCTTACTGAGGCTGGTTATGTAGGTGAGGACGTGGAAAATATCCTCCTCAAACTCTTGCAGGCTGCTGACTTTAACATCGAACGTGCAGAACGTGGGATTATCTACGTAGATGAAATTGATAAGATTGCCAAGAAGAGCGAGAATGTGTCTATCACACGTGACGTTTCGGGTGAAGGAGTGCAACAAGCCCTTCTCAAGATTATCGAGGGAACTGTCGCTAGCGTACCGCCTCAAGGAGGACGCAAACATCCACAACAAGAGATGATTCAGGTGGATACTAAAAATATCCTCTTTATCGTAGGTGGTGCTTTTGATGGCATCGAAGAAATCGTTAAACAACGTCTGGGTGAGAAAGTTATTGGTTTTGGACAAAACAACAAGGCGATTGACGAAAACAGCTCCTACATGCAAGAAATCATCGCAGAAGACATTCAAAAATTCGGTATTATCCCTGAGTTGATTGGACGCTTGCCTGTCTTTGCTGCTCTTGAGCAATTAACGGTCGATGACTTGGTTCGCATCCTGAAAGAGCCAAGAAATGCCTTGGTGAAACAATACCAAACCTTGCTTTCTTATGATGATGTTGAGTTGGAATTTGACGATGAAGCTCTTCAGGAAATCGCCAATAAAGCCATCGAACGCAAAACTGGTGCGCGTGGTCTTCGCTCCATCATCGAAGAAACCATGCTAGACGTTATGTTTGAAGTGCCAAGTCAAGAAAATGTGAAGTTGGTCCGCATCACGAAAGAAGCTGTCGATGGAACGGAAAAACCCATCCTAGAAACAGCCTAGAGGTGACTATGGAACTCAATACACACAATGCTGAAATCCTGCTCAGTGCGGCAAACAAGTCCCACTATCCGCAGGATGAACTGCCAGAGATTGCCCTTGCAGGGCGTTCAAATGTCGGCAAGTCTAGCTTTATCAACACCATGTTGAACCGCAAAAATCTTGCTCGTACATCAGGAAAACCTGGGAAGACCCAGTTACTCAACTTCTTCAACATTGATGACAAGATGCGTTTTGTGGATGTACCAGGTTATGGCTATGCCCGCGTTTCTAAAAAGGAACGTGAAAAATGGGGGCGCATGATTGAGGAGTACCTAACGACTCGGGAAAATCTCCGTGCGGTTGTCAGTTTGGTGGATCTCCGCCACGACCCGTCAGCAGATGATGTGCAGATGTACGAATTTCTCAAGTATTATGAGATTCCGGTTATCATCGTTGCGACCAAGGCGGACAAGATTCCTCGCGGTAAGTGGAACAAGCACGAATCAGCAATCAAAAAGAAATTAAACTTTGACCCAAGTGACGACTTCATCCTCTTTTCATCTGTCAGCAAGGCAGGGATGGATCAGGCTTGGGATGCAATATTAGAAAAATTGTGAGGGAAAGAAATGGCAAAAACAATTCATACAGACAAAGCTCCAAAGGCAATCGGACCATATGTTCAAGGGAAAATCGTTGGCAATCTTTTGTTTGCTAGCGGTCAAGTTCCCCTATCTCCTGAAACTGGAGAAATTGTAGGAAAAACAATCCAAGAACAGACAGAACAAGTCTTGAAAAATATTGGTGCTATTTTGGCTGAAGCAGGAACAGACTTTGACCATGTTGTCAAAACAACTTGCTTCTTGAGCGATATGAATGACTTTGTTCCTTTTAACGAGGTTTACCAGACTGCCTTTAAAGAGGAGTTCCCAGCTCGTTCAGCTATAGAGGTTGCACGTCTTCCTCGTGATGTAAAAGTCGAAATTGAAGTGATCGCAGAGATTGGATAAGCTAGTTGAAGTTTGGCTCTGCCAAACTTTTTTTGATATAAGGAGAGATAGATGACAAAGAAACAACTTCACCTGGTTATTGTGACAGGGATGAGTGGCGCAGGGAAAACAGTAGCCATTCAGTCCTTTGAGGATTTGGGATATTTTACCATTGACAATATGCCGCCAGCCCTCTTGCCAAAGTTTTTGCAGTTGGTAGAGACCAAGGACGATGACCACAAACTGGCCTTGGTAGTCGATATGCGTAGTCGTTCCTTCTTTTCAGAGATTCAGGCTGTTTTGGATGAATTGGAAAACCAAGATGATTTGGACTTCAAAATCCTCTTTTTAGACGCAGCAGATAAGGAATTGGTGGCACGCTATAAGGAAACTAGAAGAAGTCACCCTCTAGCTGCTGATGGTCGGATTTTAGATGGCATTAAGCTGGAACGTGAACTCTTAGCACCTTTGAAAAACATGAGTCAAAATGTGGTGGATACGACAGAACTTACCCCGCGTGAACTGCGTAAAACCATTGCTGAGCAATTTTCAGACCAAGAACAAGCCCAGTCTTTCCGTATCGAGGTCATGTCTTTTGGATTCAAGTATGGTATCCCTATTGATGCAGACTTGGTTTTTGATGTCCGTTTTTTGCCAAATCCATACTACCTTCCGGAACTCCGCAATCAGACAGGTGAGGATCAAGCAGTTTATGACTATGTGATGAATCATGAAGAGTCTGAAAGTTTCTATCAGCACTTACTCGCCTTGATTGAACCCATTTTGCCAAGTTACAAAAAAGAAGGCAAGTCTGTTTTAACCATTGCAGTAGGATGTACAGGTGGACAGCACCGTAGTGTTGCCTTTGCAAAACGAATCGCTGAGGACCTTGCTAAAAATTGGCCTGTCAATGAAAGCCATCGTGACAAAGACAGAAGAAAGGAAACGGTAAACCGTTCATGAGAAAACCAAAGATAACGGTGATTGGTGGAGGAACAGGTATCCCCGTCATTTTGAAAAGCTTGCGAGAAAAGGATGTTGATATCGCTGCTATCGTAACGGTAGCTGATGATGGTGGCTCTTCTGGTGAACTAAGAAAGAATATCCAACAGCTGACACCACCTGGTGATCTTCGCAATGTTCTGGTAGCCATGTCGGATATGCCTAAGTTTTATGAGAAGGTTTTTCAGTACCGTTTCTCAGAAGAGGCTGGAGCTTTTGCGGGTCATCCACTGGGGAATATCATCATAGCAGGGCTCTCTGAAATGCAGGGGTCCACTTATAATGCCATACAGCTGCTAAGTCTCTTTTTCCACACAACAGGAAAAATCTACCCATCAAGCGATCAGCCTTTGACACTGCATGCAGTCTTTAAAGACGGTTCTGAGGTGGCAGGTGAGAGCCACATTGCAGATCATCCGGGCATGATTGATCATGTCTATGTGACCAATACCTTGGATGATGAAACACCGCAAGCCAGCCGTCGAGTAGTCAATACCATTCTCGAGAGTGACATGATCGTCTTGGGGCCTGGTTCCCTCTTTACATCGATTTTGCCCAATATTGTCATCGAGGAGATTGGGCAGGCTCTACTGGAGACCAAGGCAGAGATCGCCTATGTTTGCAATATCATGACCCAGCGCGGGGAAACAGAGCACTTTTCAGACAGTGACCACGTGGAAGTCCTCCATCGACACTTAGGTCGGCCTTTTATTGATACGGTCTTGGTTAATATCGAAAAGGTTCCTAGAAAATACATGGATACCAACCGTTTTGATGAGTATTTGGTTCAGGTAGAGCATGACTTTGCTGGTCTTTGCAAGCAGGTTCCTCGTGTGATTTCATCCAACTTCCTTCGTTTGGAAAATGGAGGTGCCTTCCATGATGGCGATTTGATTGTAGACGAATTGATGCGCATTATACAGGTGAGAAAATGAGTTTTACAGTTGCAGTAAAAGAGGAAATTCTTGGTCAACATCATCTAAGCCGCCATGAATTGTCTGCCATCATCAAGATGTCTGGCAGTATCGGTCTCTCTACTTCAGGCTTGACCTTGTCCGTCGTGACCGAAAATGCTAAGTTAGCTCGGCACCTTTATGAGTCTTTTCTCCATTTTTATGAAATCAAGTCAGAAATTCGTCACCATCAGAGAAGCAATCTTCGTAAGAATCGTGTCTACACGGTCTATACCGATGAGAGTGTGCAGGAGCTTTTAGCTGATTTGCGGCTTGCGGATTCCTTCTTTGGTTTGGAGACAGGTATTGATCCTGATATTCTAGCAGATGAAGAAGCTGGACGTGCTTACTTATGTGGGGCCTTTCTGGCAAATGGTAGCATTCGTGATCCTGAGTCTGGCAAATACCAGTTGGAGATCAGTTCCGTTTATCTGGACCACGCCCAAGGACTGGCCTCTCTCCTCCAGCAATTTTTACTGGATGCCAAGGTCATTGAGCGCAAGAAAGGTGCAGTTACCTATCTCCAGCGTGCAGAGGACATCATGGATTTCTTGATTGTGATTGGAGCCATGCAGGCCCGTGATAATTTTGAGCGCGTCAAGATTTTGCGTGAAACTCGTAACGATCTCAATCGAGCCAATAACGCTGAAACAGCCAATATCGCTCGGACAGTTTCTGCCAGCATGAAAACCATCAATAATATCAGTAAAATCAAAGATCGAATGGGCTTGGAAAATTTACCAGTGGATTTGCAGGAGGTAGCTCGCTTACGGATCCAGCACCCAGACTACTCTATCCAGCAGTTGGCGGATAGTCTGAGCAATCCCCTGACCAAGAGTGGTGTCAACCACAGACTGAGAAAAATAAACAAGATTGCAGATGAGCTATAAAACCACGGATCGTTGATTCGTGGTTCTTTTCTTATAAACTGGTCGAGTGTTTTGGTTGCACTTTTTGCCCTGGGTCAATGTAGTTGATAGCATTGTTGACGGCAGTAGGTGCTTCACCCAGTCCTGTAGCGATCAAATCAATCTTACCTTCATAGTAGCAGCAGTCCCCAATGGCGTAGATACCCTCTTGGCTAGACTCTTGCTTGCTGTTAACGATAATCTTGTGACGGTTGAGGTCCAGACCCCAATTTTTAAGATTGCCAACAGATGATTTGAAACCATAGTTGACAAAGAGGTGGTCTACTTCGATAGTTTCGGTTTCATCTGATTTGACTTTGGTGATTTCCAGTTTGTCAAGTGTTTTTCCATCTCCAAGGAGTTGGCTAGGAACGAATGGTGTCTTGATAGTCACAGATGATTCTTGCAGGGCTTGCACACTGTGTTCCAAGGCACGGAAGTTATCTCGACGGTGAACAAGAGAAGTTGGGGCGATTTTTTCAAAAGCCAGAGCCCAGTCCACTGCTGAGTCCCCTCCACCAAGGATGGTCACTTTCTTACCAGCGTATTGCTGGATGTTGGAAACGTGGTAGTGGATATTTTCATAGTTTTCGACGCCATCTAATTCGAGCGGACGCGGTTTAAAGGCACCACCACCCATGGCAATGATGACTGTTTTAGTCAGGTGGCTTCCCTTGTTAGTTGTAATGCTAAATCCTTCATCTTGTTTCTCGATTTCAAGAACAGTTTCGTTGAGGTGAACAGGTGTTTCAAAACTATTTAGCTGTTCAATCAAGCGATTGGTCAGCTCTTCCCCAGTTAGGTTTGAAAAACCTGGCACATCAAGGATTTGCTTTTCAGGGTAGAGGATGGCAGGTTGACCACCGAGCTGGGGAAGGGAGTCAATGATTTGGACTTTGGCTTGGCGTAGGTGGGCGTAAAAGGCAGCAAAGAGCCCGACAGGACCGCCACCGACAATGGTAATATCATAGAGTTGAGACATGATTTCTCCTTCGTTTTTTCTAATCAGTTTATTTTATCATATTTTTGCTTAATTTAAAATGAGGTAGGATAGGGAAAAAATGGGCAAAAAATGGTATAATGGTACAGAAAGTGTTTCGACAGGGAGGAGGCCAGGGATGAATTTTCAACAATTATCCAATTTACAATACTGGACGAGTTTGTTTTCAAGTCCTTGGACGATAGTCATCAATCTGATAGATATTCTCATTGTGACTTATATTTTATATCATTTTACCAAAGCGATTGCAGGGACCAAAATCATGATTTTGGTGCGGGGAGTCTTGGTCTTTATTTTAGGTCAGATTCTGTCCAATATGATTGGTTTGACGACCATTTCCTGGTTGATTAATCAGATCATCACCTACGGGGTCATTGCAGCGGTGGTTATTTTTTCACCAGAGATTCGGACTGGTTTGGAGAGATTGGGTCGAGCTACTGATTTCTTCTACAATGCCCCTATTAGTGCGGAAGAGCAAATGGTTCGTGCCTTTGTCAAATCAGTCGAGTACATGAGTCCGCGTAAGATAGGTGCTCTGGTTGCTGTTCAGCGAGTGAGAACCTTGCAGGAATATATATCAACTGGAATTCCTCTAGATGCGAAAATCTCATCCGAGTTATTGATTAATATCTTTATCCCCAACACTCCCTTGCACGATGGTGCGGTCATTGTCAGAGAAGATCGGATTGCCGTTACTTCAGCCTACCTACCCCTGACTGAAAATACAGGAATTTCCAAGGAGTTTGGGACACGTCACAGGGCGGCGATTGGTTTGTCAGAAGTATCGGATGCTCTTACCTTTGTGGTTTCAGAGGAAACAGGCGGAATCTCCATTACCTATAATGGAGTCTTTAAGCATGATTTGACCTTGGAAGAGTTTGAATCGGAGTTAAGAAGAATCTTACTTCCAGCATCAGAGGAAAAGCACGGTCTGAAAGAGCGTTTGCTAGGAGGATTGAAACATGAGAAAAAATAGTCTTTATATTATTTCTTCCTTCTTTTTCGCCTGCATTCTCTTTATCTATGCAACATTGACAAACTATCAGAATAGCAACAGTGCCAGACAGGTGCGGACGGAGACTTATACAAACACAGTTCTTAATGTCCCAATTGATATTCAGTATGACAGCGACCAGTATTTTATCAGTGGTTTTACATCTGAGGTGACGGTCTTTCTGACAGGGTCAAACAGAGTTGCTTTGGCGAGCGAAATGCAGGAAAGCACTCGAAAATTCAAGGTCAAAGCTGACTTAACCAATGCCAGTGTAGGAACCATCGAAGTTCCTCTAACCATTGAAAATTTACCGAGTGGTTTGACGGCTATTGCAACTCCTCAAAAGATAACAGTAAAGGTCGGTAAAAAAGCAAAACGAGACAATGTAATCGTTGTGCCTGAGATTGACCCTAGTCAGATTGATTCTCGTGTGAAAATTGATACAGTCACTGTGTCAGATGAAAAAGTAACGGTCATTAGTGATGAGGAAACTCTCTCTAGAGTAGATCGTGTCATTGCCATCTTACCGACTAGTGAACGGATAACAGGTAACTATTCAGCCTCTGTTCCACTACAAGCAGTCGATAAAAATGGAAATGTCTTGCCAAGCGTCATTATGCCATTTGACACTACAATGAAAATCACAACCAAGACAGCATCGTCTAGCTCGAATTCTTCGTCAACAACCTCGTCAACAGGATCCTCGACTAGCAGCTCGTCTTCAACGAGTTCAGAAACAAAACCAGACTCGTCTAAACAAGAATAAATAAAAAAGTAGAAAAGGATGATTAACAACATGGGTAAATATTTTGGGACCGATGGAGTCCGTGGAGAAGCAAACGTAGAACTGACGCCAGAATTGGCCTTTAAACTGGGACGTTTTGGTGGTTATGTTCTTAGCCAACACGAAACAGAAGCCCCTAAAGTCTTTGTAGGACGTGATACACGTATCTCAGGAGAAATGCTAGAATCTGCCTTAGTGGCAGGTCTCCTATCTGTAGGGATTCACGTCTACAAACTCGGTGTCCTTGCAACACCAGCAGTAGCTTACTTGGTTAAAACTGAGGGAGCTAGTGCGGGTGTCATGATTTCAGCGAGTCATAACCCAGCACTTGATAATGGAATTAAGTTCTTTGGTGGGGATGGCTTCAAACTTGATGACGAAAAAGAAGCAGAAATCGAAGCCTTGTTGGACGCTGCCGAAGACACACTTCCTCGTCCGAGTGCAGAGGGCTTGGGAACCTTGGTGGACTATCCAGAAGGTTTGCGTAAGTATGAAGGCTACCTTGTTTCAACAGGAGCTCCTCTTGAAGGAATGAAAGTTGCCTTGGATACAGCCAACGGTGCAGCAGCTACGAGTGCTCGTCAGATTTTTGCTGATCTAGGTGCTCAGTTGACTGTTATCGGGGAAACACCAGATGGTCTTAACATCAACCTAAATGTTGGTTCAACTCACCCAGAAGCTCTCCAAGAACTAGTCAAAGAAAGCCAGTCAGCTATTGGTTTGGCCTTTGACGGAGACAGTGACCGCTTGATTGCTGTCGATGAAAATGGCGACATCGTCGATGGTGATAAGATCATGTACATCATCGGGAAATACCTTTCTGAAAAAGGCCAGTTGGCTCAAAATACCATCGTGACAACGGTTATGTCTAACCTTGGTTTCCATAAGGCTTTGGATAGCGCTGGCATTAACAAGGCAGTGACTGCTGTTGGTGACCGCTATGTCGTTGAAGAAATGAGAAAATCAGGCTACAACCTTGGTGGTGAACAATCAGGTCACGTTATCTTGATGGACTACAATACAACTGGTGATGGTCAATTATCAGCTGTCCAATTGACTAAAATCATGAAAGAAACAGGCAAAAGCTTGTCTCAACTAGCATCAGAAGTGACAATTTACCCACAAAAACTGGTCAATATCCGAGTGGAAAATGCCATGAAAGAAAAAGCCATGGAAGTACCAGCTATCAAAGCAATCATCGAAAAGATGGAAGAAGAGATGGCAGGCAACGGTCGTATCCTTGTCCGCCCAAGTGGAACAGAACCCCTCTTGCGTGTCATGGCAGAAGCACCAACAACAGAAGAAGTCAACTACTATGTAGATACGATTGCTGCTGTGGTTAAAGATGAAATCGGAATTGACTAAAGCCTAGAAAACTAGATGAAATGATAAAAATGTGGTACAATTGCATAGTAAATTGTAGCAAAGGGAGAGAAAAATGAATCTTAAAAGAGAACAAGAATTTGTTAGCCAGTATCACTTTGATGCTCGTAACTTTGAATGGGAAAATGAAAATGGAGCTCCTGAAACCAAGGTAGACGTGAACTTTCAGTTACTCCAACATGACCAAGAAAACCAAGTAACTTCGCTAGTTGTTATCTTGAGTTTTATGATTGTCTTTGACAAATTTGTCATCAGCGGGACGATTTCCCAAGTGAACCACGTGGAAGGTCGTATTGTCAACGAACCAAGCGAATTTAACCAAGAAGAAGTCGAAACCTTGGCACGTCCATGCTTGAACATGCTCAACCGTTTGACATATGAAGTAACAGAAATCGCCTTGGATCTTCCAGGGATCAATTTGGAGTTTTAGTCATGAAATTAGCTGTCATTACAGATTCTTCCGCCTATTTAGAGGAGAAGACGCTGCAAAGAGAGAATCTATTTATCTTGGATATTCCTGTCAATATTGATGGGGAAGAGTATGTCGAAGGTGTCAATCTGACTGCTGAGGAATTTTATCAAAAAATGGCTCAGTCTCCTGAATTGCCTAAGACCAGTCAACCAAGTATTGCCAAATTGGATGAGACTCTAAGTTCCTTGAAAGATGAAGGCTATACCCATGTCTTGGGACTCTTTCTTTCGTCAGGAATTTCAGGTTTTTATCAGAACATCCAATACATGTTGGATGAGTATGATGGCTTGACCATTGCCTTTCCAGATACCCATATCACAAGTTCCCCTCTAGGATTTATGGTAGAGAGTGCCTTTGAATGGGCAGAACAAGGCGATGATTTTGCCCAGATTCAGGAGAAGTTGGCTATCCAAATTGCTGATAATTCAGCCTTTATCATAGTAGATGACCTCGACCACTTGGTTAAGGGAGGACGTTTGTCAAATGGGGCAGCTATCTTAGGGAATCTCCTCAGTATCAAGCCTATCCTTTACTTTAATGACCAAGGAGTGATTGAAGTTTACGAAAAAGTTCGTACAGAAAAGAAAGCAATCAAACGTTTGGTGGAAATCATCAAGGAGTTGACAAAAGATGGGGACTATCGTATTACAGTCATTCATGGAAACGCTCCTCAAAAGGCAGCGGATTTGCGTCAACTTTTAATTGAGAGTGGTGTGACTGCTGAGATTCCAATTGTCAGCTTTGGTAGTGTCATTGGGACCCACCTTGGTGAAGGTAGTATCGCCTTGAGCTATACGCCAGTTGTCTAGATTGTTCTGGGCAGGCTTTGTATCTTAGAAATTGAACATGGACTACCTGCCTCTTGAAAAAAGATGTCTGTCTTGCCTTTCATGGAAAGTCAGCGACATTCCCTATTTTTCACGGGCAGCTAACGTCCTTTGTATCTTAGTCAGGAGTAGAGATGAGTATTCGAGTGATTATTGCTGGGTTTAAGGGAAAGATGGGTCAGGTCGCTTGTCAGATGGTTTTGGCTGATCCTGACTTGGACTTGGTGGCAGTGTTGGATCCTTTTGAGTCTGAATCAGAATGGCAGGGGGTTCCTGT
>NZ_KQ970235.1:1144649-1147072 GCF_001579025.1 Streptococcus oralis | reverse complement strand
CCTGTATTCAATGATAAGGCTGCCTTGGCTGGATTTGAGGCTGATGTCTGGGTGGATTTCACCACACCAGCCGTTGCCTACGAAAATACACGCTTTGCTCTTGAAAATGGCTTTGCTCCAGTGGTTGGAACAACAGGCTTCACTAGTGAAGAAATTGCAGAACTAAAAGCATTTTCCCGTGAGAAAGATTTGGGTGGCTTGATAGCCCCTAACTTTGCCTTGGGTGCTGTCTTGCTCATGCAATTTGCGGCGCAGGCAGCCAAATATTTCCCAAATGTGGAGATTATCGAGCTCCATCATGACAAGAAAAAAGATGCTCCAAGTGGAACAGCCATTAAAACGGCTGAGTTGATGGCGGAAGTGCGTGAGTCTATCCAGCAAGATGCGACCGATGAGGAGGAACTCCTTGCAGGAGCTCGTGGAGCTGACTTTGATGGCATGCGCATCCATTCGGTACGTCTACCAGGCTTGGTAGCCCATCAGGAAGTCATCTTTGGCAATCAGGGAGAAGGATTGACCCTCCGTCATGACTCCTATGATCGCAGCTCCTTCATGACAGGGGTCAATTTGGGAATCAAAGAAGTTGTCAAGTGTCATGAGCTTGTCTATGGATTAGAACACTTATTATGAGATTAACACAAATGCCTTCTGAATTTCAGAAGGCTTTACCAGTATTAGAAAAAATTAAAGATGCAGGCTTTGAAGCCTATTTTGTTGGGGGTTCTGTCAGAGATGCCCTCCTCCATCGTCCCATCCACGATGTGGATATTGCGACTTCTTCTTATCCAGAGGAAACCAAGCAGATATTCTCTCGCACTGCCGATATCGGAATCGAGCACGGAACGGTCTTGGTTTTAGATGGCGAAGAGGAGTATGAGGTAACCACCTTTCGGACTGAGGATGTCTATGTGGACTATCGCAGACCCAGTGCAGTTTCCTTTGTGCGCTCGCTAGAAGAAGACCTTAAACGCCGTGATTTCACAGTTAATGCCTTTGCCTTGGATGAGACAGGAGAAATCATCGATTTGTTCCATGGTCTCAAAGATCTGGAAAATCAAGTCTTGCGAGCTGTCGGTATAGCCAGTGAGCGCTTCAATGAAGATGCTTTGCGTATCATGCGTGGTTTTCGTTTTCAGGCCAGTCTTGGTTTTGAACTTGAGCGAGAAACATTTGAAGCCATGAAATCCTTGACTCCGCTCTTGGAGAAAATCTCTGTGGAGCGCACCTTTGTCGAGTTTGATAAGCTTTTACTGGCTCCCTATTGGCAAGTAGGTTTATCATCTATGATTGAGAGTCAAGCTTATGATTACCTCCCTGATATGGCAGACAGTCGAGAAAAGCTCCAAAAATTGTTTGATTTAGAGGCGGATTTCACCTTTGAGTCTTCTGAACAAGCCTGGGCGGTTCTCTTGTGGGTACTGGAAATTGAGGATGCTCAACCATTTTTGAAGCATTGGAAGACCTCACGCCAATTTACAAAGCAAGTACAGGATTTGCTGACTATTTTGGCTTTGCGTGAAAAGGGAGAATTGAGCAAGCGTGATTGTTACCGTTTTGACTTGGATTCCCTTCTACAAGCTGAACGTCTTCGTCAAGCCCAAGGAAAAGAGGTCAACCCCCAACTTATCACAGAAACTTACCAGAGTTTGACCATTCATGACAAGAAAGAAATTCAGATTAACGGTGGAATTTTGATTAAGGAATATGGTTACCAGCCAGGACCAGACTTGGGAGAGATTTTAACAGAGATTGAGTTTGCCATTGTCGATGGAGAGTTGGAAAATGATCGTCAAGCAATTCATGCTTACCTGAGGGAGAAAAAATGAGTGATTTTATCGTTGAAAAACTAAGTAAATCCGTCGGTGACAAGACCGTTTTTAAGGATATTTCTTTTATCATCCATGACTTGGACAGAATCGGTCTAATTGGTGTTAATGGAACGGGTAAGACCACCCTTTTAGATGTCCTTTCTGGCGTTTCTGGCTTTGATGGTGATGTCAGCCCTTTTTCTGCTAAGAATGACTATAAGATTGGCTACTTGACCCAGGATCCTGATTTTGATGATAACAAGACGGTCTTGGATACGGTTCTCTCCAGCGACCTCAAGGAAATCCAGTTGATTCGTGAGTATGAGTTGATCATGCTCAACTACAGTGAGGACAAGCAGGCTCGTTTGGAACGGGTCATGGCAGAGATGGATTCTCTCCAAGCCTGGGAAATTGAAAGCCAGGTCAAGACGGTCCTCAGCAAGCTGGGTATTCAGGACTTGTCGACTCCAGTTGGTGAATTGTCAGGTGGTCTGAGAAGACGGGTTCAGTTGGCGCAAGTTCTCCTAGGCAATCACGACCTCTTGCTTCTGGACGAGCCGACCAACCACCTGGACATTGCGACCATTGAGTGGCTGACTCTTTTTTTGAAAAATT
>NZ_KQ970235.1:1119271-1144325 GCF_001579025.1 Streptococcus oralis | reverse complement strand
CGTTATTTCCTAGATGCTTTGTCAACGCGGATTTTCGAGTTGGACCGAGCAGGCTTGACCGAGTATCAGGGAAATTACCAGGACTATGTTCGCCTCAAGGTTGAACAAGATGAGCGTGACGCGGCACTTTTCCACAAAAAGGAACAACTCTATAAGCAAGAATTAGCCTGGATGCGTAGACAACCGCAGGCGCGTGCGACCAAGCAACAAGCTCGTATCAATCGTTTCCATGACTTGAAAAAGGAAGTTTCAGGTGGCGTTGCTGATACAGACTTGACCATGAACTTTGAAACCAGTCGGATTGGGAAGAAAGTCATCGAGTTTCAGGATGTTTCCTTTGACTATGAAAACAAGCCCATTTTGCAAGATTTTAATCTCTTGGTGCAAGCCAAAGACCGTATCGGAATCGTTGGGGACAACGGTGTGGGGAAGTCAACTCTGCTTAACCTCATCGCAGGGAGTCTTGAGCCGACTAAAGGTCAAGTTATCATCGGTGAGACGGTTCGCATTGCCTATTTCTCTCAACAAATCGAAGGCTTAGACGAGAGCAAGCGCGTTATCAATTACCTGCAGGAAGTAGCAGAAGAGGTAAAGACCAGTGGTGGTTCTACGACTTCCATTGCAGAATTGCTGGAGCAGTTCCTTTTCCCACGTTCAACCCATGGAACCCTGATTGAGAAATTGTCAGGTGGAGAGAAAAAACGTCTCTACCTTCTCAAATTGCTTTTGGAAAAACCAAATGTTCTTCTTTTGGATGAGCCGACCAATGACTTGGATATTGCAACTTTGACAGTTTTGGAGAATTTCTTGCAGAGTTTTGCAGGTCCTGTCTTGACAGTTAGCCACGATCGTTATTTCTTGGATAAGGTAGCGACCAAGATTCTCGCCTTTGAGAATGGCAAGATTCGTCCTTTCTTTGGTCATTACACCGACTATCTTGATGAAAAAGCCTTTGAAACAGAGATGGCCAATCAAGTGCAAAAGGCAGAAAAGGAAAAAGTAGTCAGGGTACGTGAAGACAAGAAACGCATGACCTACCAAGAAAAGCAGGAGTGGGCAAGCATTGAAGGCGATATTGAAACCTTGGAAAATCGTATTGCTGCTATTGAAGAAGCAATGCAGGCAAATGGCTCTGACTTTGGCAAACTAGCGACTCTTCAAAAAGAGCTAGACGAGAAAAACGAAGAACTCCTTGAAAAATACGAACGTTATGAATACCTTAGTGAGTTGGCATGATGGAAGAAAAAGTCATTAAACGTAGTCCCAAGAAAATCATTTGGAATACCTTGTTTGGCTTGGCTTCAGTGCTTTTCTTCTTGCTGCCTCTCTCTTATCTCCATTCGTACTCGCAAAAGGGAACTAAACTTCATACGATAAGTCTGTTATTAATACTGCTTGTCCTCTTTTGTGCTGGAGTAGTCGTTTATCAGACATACAGACTGTTAAGCTCTGATAAGGAATATTTGAAATGTACTGTCGAGGGGTTTTACTACAAACAAAATCCAAAGAAACTTAGTCGTTTCTATGCTTGGGCAGATGTAGAGGACTTTTCTTTCTCTCGGATTAGAGGGAAGTATAGGGATTCTTATCGTATTGAAGTCTATTTTAAAAACAAGGAAAATGTGAAATCCCAATCCTTTCTAACACTGCTGAAGAGAAGGGTTCTCCCTTTTTATCCGTCAGCAGATTTGATCATCCCGATCTTTCTACTAGATGTAGGACTTCCTGAAAGGGTCTATGAGGCCATGAAGTACTATGAAAGAGAATGGCGCATCGAGCAAAATCGCCAAGCTAGAAAACAGACCAAACAAGCTTCGAAAAGCAAATCTTCCAAGCCGTCATAGTCTGTCTTTGCTTAAAGTAGAATAATCAAAAAGGCCCTATCCACTGGATAGGGTCATTGTTTGTCTTCTTTTTTAGTTTCCTGATGAAAGATATTTTGCCAAGTTTCATGGCGACGCCAGATACTGGTATGGACGATACCATCTAACTCATAGCAGATGAGTTTGGTTTTCTGACTGATGGAAGTGATTTGAATATCCTTAATCGCAGCACTAAGTTCTTTTTCAGACTTATAAGCCTCTTTATCCATCTGCTCTCCATCTTGACGGATATAGAGAAAGTCCTCAGCAAGGAGTTCTTCTAGCTGATTTCCTTGGTCAATCAATTGCTCACGCATGAGAAGTTTTTTATAGACATTGTCCAAAATCTCGTCCTCAGGTATGGGAGCAGGCTCGATATGGACATCGGTATCAAAGACTCCAAAACGCTCTTCCAGCATGGATTCGACCTGGTCCGCAATTTCATGACTTTCATAAACAGACAAGTCAGGATTCATTTCTAGTGTAATATCCAGGTAGATATTGCTACCGTAGGTACGCCCTCTTTGGGACTTGACCTTACTAATCTTTGGAATCTCCATGATGGCCTTTTGGTAGTCCTCTAGCAGACGGTCGTCAAAACCATCTGAAAGACTAAAGGAAGACTCGATAAAGATATCATAGGCTGTCTTTAAGATAAAGAAAGTGATAATGATAGCGACTAATTTATCCACGATTGGATAATTGAAACTGCTGGCTAAGATAGCAATGGAAGTCCCAAGCGAGGTGACAGCATCGGAAAGATTGTCCTTGGCGGCAGCCTTGAGCGCCTTGGACTTGGATTTCTTACTGAGGCGAGTATTATAGAGATAAACTGCGAACATGACTGACGCAGAGACGACTCCGAGAGTTGCACCCAGAGGGTCGATAACCGTCTGTTCCCGACTGAGGATTTTCTGAATGGTGTCCCGAAGCACATCAAAACCAACATAGAACATGATGATGGAAGTAATCAAGCTAGCCAAATCTTCAATCTTCCAGTGACCAAAGCGATGGTCACGGTCTGCAGGTTGGCGGGCCATCCGAATCCCAATCAAGAGGGCAACGTTTCCGATAATATCGGATACGTTGTTGAAACCATCTGCCACCAAACTGGAAGAATGCAGGAGGTGACCAGTTGCCAATTTTGCTGCAGACAAGAGGAGGTAGGTTGAAATACTGATAATGGCTCCGCGCTCTGCCAATTTGAGATTTGACATGGATTGGTTCATCGGGCTTCCTTTCTAGTCATATAGTATTCTACCATTATACTGGTTTTCAAGGGAAAATTCAAATTTAGTCTTGTTTCATCTGATTTAAACCCTTGAAAACTTTTCAAATTTTGATATAATAGTACTACTCAAGGGAGTAGCTGGCAGAAACCTGTGATAGTGTCGTCATTCCGAATTGTATACTGAAAAGTATGTTTTCCGGCACTATCTTAAACAGCGAGACTTGTTATGATTAACAGGTCTCTTTTTGTTTGTCATAAAACTAAAAGAGACCTTGTTTTGCACACAATGTCAAGGAGGAGACACATGTCAAAAGAACAAAAACGCCAAGCGTTTTATACTCAAAGTCCCGAAGAAGTCTTGAAGTCGGTTGAAGCAACTGAACAAGGCCTTTCGTCAAGCGAAGCGCAGAAACGCCTAGCTGAATATGGGCGCAATGAACTCGAAGAGGGTGAGAAAAAATCTCTCTTGGTTAAATTCATCGAACAGTTTAAGGATTTGATGATTATTATTTTGGTGGCTGCAGCCATCTTGTCCGTCATAACTTCTGGTGGGGAAGATATTGCAGATGCCATCATTATTCTAGCAGTTGTTATCATCAACGCAGCCTTTGGTGTTTACCAAGAAGGAAAAGCAGAAGAAGCCATCGAAGCCCTCAAGTCTATGTCTAGTCCAGCAGCACGCGTTATTCGTGATGGGCATATGGCTGAGATTGACTCAAAAGAATTGGTACCAGGTGATATCGTTGCTCTTGAAGCAGGTGACGTCGTACCAGCAGACCTACGTTTGCTAGAAGCTAATTCTCTTAAAATCGAAGAAGCAGCTTTGACAGGTGAGTCTGTTCCAGTTGAAAAAGACTTGACTGTCGAGCTCTCTGCAGATGCTGGTATTGGTGACCGTGTCAATATGGCCTTCCAAAACTCAAATGTGACTTATGGTCGTGGTCTTGGTGTTGTTGTCAATACAGGTATGTACACGGAAGTTGGTCATATCGCTGGCATGCTCCAAGATGCGGATGAGACGGATACACCACTCAAACAAAACTTGAACAACCTTTCTAAGGTCTTGACCTATGCAATTTTGGTCATTGCCCTTGTTACTTTTGTAGTCGGAGTCTTCATTCAAGGTAAAAATCCACTTGGTGAGTTGATGACCTCTGTTGCGCTTGCTGTTGCAGCCATCCCAGAAGGACTTCCTGCTATCGTGACCATCGTTCTTGCCCTTGGTACTCAAGTTTTGGCCAAACGAAACTCTATCGTTCGTAAGTTGCCAGCAGTAGAAACACTTGGTTCGACTGAAATCATCGCTTCTGATAAGACTGGTACGCTTACCATGAACAAGATGACCGTCGAAAAGGTCTTCTATGACGCAGTCCTACATGACTCTGCTGATGATATTGAACTTGGCTTGGACATGCCGCTTCTTCGTTCTGTTGTCTTGGCCAACGATACCAAGATTGATGCTGAAGGAAACCTGATTGGGGATCCAACGGAAACAGCCTTCATCCAGTATGCCTTGGACAAGGGCTACGATGTTAAAGGATTTTTAGAGAAATATCCTCGTGTAGCTGAATTGCCGTTTGACTCAGATCGTAAACTCATGTCAACGGTTCACCCATTGCCAGATGGTAAATTCCTCGTGGCAGTCAAAGGGGCTCCAGATCAACTTTTGAAACGTTGTGTTGCTCGTGATAAAGCTGGAGATGTTGCTCCGATTGATGAGAAAGTCACTGAATTAATCCATACAAACAACTCTGACATGGCTCACCAAGCTCTGCGTGTCCTTGCAGGTGCTTATAAGATTATCGATAGTATTCCAGAAAATCTTACTTCTGAAGAGCTTGAAAACAACTTGATCTTTACTGGTTTGATTGGAATGATTGACCCTGAACGTGCCGAAGCAGCAGAAGCTGTTCGTGTAGCCAAGGAAGCTGGAATTCGTCCAATCATGATTACAGGTGACCACCAAGATACAGCAGAAGCTATTGCTAAACGTTTGGGAATTATCGACGAAAATGACTCGGAAGACCATGTTTTGACTGGGGCGGAACTCAATGAACTTTCTGATGAAGAATTTGAAAAAGTCGTTGGTCAATACTCTGTTTATGCGCGTGTATCTCCAGAACACAAGGTTCGTATCGTGAAGGCTTGGCAAAACCAAGGTAAGGTCGTTGCCATGACAGGTGACGGTGTCAACGATGCGCCAGCTCTGAAAACAGCCGATATCGGTATCGGTATGGGAATCACTGGTACAGAGGTTTCTAAGGGAGCTTCTGACATGATTCTTGCAGATGATAACTTTGCGACTATCATCGTCGCAGTTGAAGAAGGACGTAAGGTCTTCTCAAATATTCAAAAGACAATTCAGTACTTGCTTTCTGCCAATACGGCTGAAGTATTAACCATCTTCTTATCAACCTTGTTTGGTTGGGATGTCCTACAGCCAGTTCATCTCTTGTGGATTAACTTGGTAACGGATACCTTCCCAGCTATCGCTCTCGGTGTTGAGCCAGCTGAGCCAGGTGTTATGACCCACAAACCACGTGGACGCAAATCAAGTTTCTTCTCAGGTGGGGTCATGAGTTCCATTATTTATCAAGGTGTACTTCAAGGGGCACTCGTCTTGACTGTTTATGGTCTTGCTCTTGCTTATCCGGTCCATGTAGGAGATAATCAAGCCATTCACGCGGATGCCCTCACTATGGCCTTTGCAACGCTTGGTTTGATTCAGCTCTTCCATGCCTACAACGTCAAGTCTGTTTACCAATCCATCTTGACAGTCGGACCATTCAAGTCTAAGACCTTCAACTGGTCTATCTTGGTATCCTTCATCCTCTTGATGGCAACAATCGTTGTAGAACCGCTTGAAGGTATCTTCCACGTAACCAAACTAGACTTGTCACAATGGGCTATTGTTCTGGCTGGAAGCTTCTCAATGATATTTATCGTCGAAATCGTCAAGTTTGTTCAACGTAAACTTGGTCTTGATAAGAACGCGAATTTAAAAAGAAAGTCATCTTCGGATGGCTTTTTTTGCATTTGAGGGAAAGGACTAGAAGTTGCCCTCTTTTGTGCTATAATAAAGTAAAGTAGCAAGGAGTGAAAGAGAATGGAAAAGAAAATTGTCCGAGATGTCTTATTCTTGTCGCAGGTATCGAAACCTGCAAGTCAGGAAGACATTTATCTAGCTAGAGATTTGCAGGATACCCTGCTGGCTAATCGCGAGACCTGTGTCGGTCTGGCAGCAAATATGATTGGGGTGCAGAAGCGCGTGATTATCTTTAATCTTGGCCTAGTTCCCATGGTCATGTTTAACCCCATTCTCCTTTCCAATAAAGGACCTTACGAGACAGAGGAAGGGTGTTTGTCTTTGACTGGTGTTCGACCAACGACCCGTTATGAAACGATTACGGTTTCCTATCGCGATAGCAAGTGGCAGGAGCTGACCATTACGCTAACAGGTTTTCCAGCTCAGATCTGCCAGCATGAGCTGGATCATTTGGAAGGACGGATTATTTAGGAGGAACTCAGATGAAACGTATACTCTTTGAACTTGTTTTTATCGCAACGACCTGGTATATCTTTTTGCCTCCCTTCAATCTTACTAGCTGGGAATTCATCTTCTTTCTCTGTGGGCATCTGGTGGTGATGGGGATTTTGTTTAGTGTCCGCAAGAATACCAATCTCCTGAAGACAGTTCACCTACGCCATGGCAAGGCTACCAAAGATCTCAATCTAGAAGGATTCCTTTTTACCAAACTTAGTAGAGGATTGTTTCTGACTGCAGGCCTTATCTTTGCCCTTGCTGGTTTGGTAAGCCTAGTGACCTCTAGCTTTTTCCAAGCAAAAAATTATGCTAATGTGGTGTCTATCACAGAAAAAGATTTTAAAGATTTTCCTAAGAGTGATACCAGTAAGGTTCCAATCCTAGATCGGAGCACTGCAGAGAAGATTGGAGACCGTTATCTAGGTTCTCTGACGGATAAGGTCTCCCAGTACGTCGCAGCAGATACTTATACCCAGTTGACGGTTGATGGCAAACCCTATCGGGTGACCCCTTTGGAGTATGCCGACCCGATCAAATGGTTTAATAATCAGTCCAAGGGAATTGGTGAGTATATCAAGGTTGATATGGTGACAGGAAATGCAGAATTGGTGGATTTAAAAACGCCAATGAAGTATTCAGACTCTGAGTATTTTAACCGTGACGTTAAACGTCATCTTCGGATCAAGTACCCAACCAAGATTTTTAAAAGGCCCTCCTTTGAGGTGGATGATGAAGGCAATCCCTTCTATGTAGCAACCGTTTATCAAAAGCAGTTTGGTCTAGGAGTCCCGCGTCCTTCATCTGTTATTATCTTAGATGCCACCAATGGAGAAACCAAGGAATACAGCTTGGATGAAGTACCAGAATGGGTGGATCGTGTCTATCCAGCAGAAGAAACCATCGAACAAATCAACTACAACGGCAAGTATAAAGATGGCTTCTGGAATGCCTTGATTTCTAAGAAAAATGTTACTCAAACGACTGAGGGCTATAACTATCTTTCTATCGGAAATGACATCTATCTCTATACGGGGGTGACTTCAGCCAACGCTGACGAAAGTAATCTAGGATTTATCCTTGAAAATATGCGCACTGGTGCAATCACCAAGTACAATCTAGCTTCAGCAACCGAAGAATCAGCCCGTGCTTCCGCAGAAGGAGCAGTGCAAGAGAAGGCCTACAAGGCCACCTTCCCTATTCTTGTCAATCTCAATGACAAACCACTCTATATCATGGGCTTGAAGGACAATGCAGGCTTGGTCAAGGAGTACGCATTGGTCGATGCCGTGGAGTACCAAAACGTTATCGTAGCAACTACGGTAGATGAACTCCTCAGCAAGTATGCCAATAAAAACGACCTCGAGCTGGATAATGAAACGGTAGAAAACATCAAGGGAGTGGTTTCAGACCTTAAATCAGCTGTCATCAAGGGGGATACCGTCTATTTCTTTAAAGTTGATGGCAAGATTTATAAGGTCAAGGCTTCAGTGTCAGACGACCTTCCTTACCTCGAAAATGGTCAATCCTTTGAAGGTCAAGTTGGAAAAGATAACTATCTCAAGAACTTTAAAGTACAATAATACTCTTCGAAAATCTCTTCAAACTACGTCAGCGTCGCCTTGCCGTACTCAAGTACTGCCTGCGGCTAGCTTCCTAGTTTGCTCTTTGATTTTCATTGAGTATAAAAATAGGTTTTCTCAGTTCAAGGAGAAAAAAGATAAATTCTTATCTATCTTAACAAGCTTAGCTGGCACAGCCCTTGTTCTCGTGGCTATCTGGTTAGGATGGCCAAAATAAACAGAGAAACCTCGGTATGAACCGAGGTTTTTAAGATGAAATTCTTGGTCGTGGTTGAAAAATATGCTACACTAACAATATGAAAATTTTAATCCCAACAGCCAAAGAAATGAACACAAACCTTCCCCTTGTCGAAGCGCTCCCCTTGAGGGAAGAAAGTCAGGCAGTCCTTGACTCACTTGCGCATTACTCAGCTAGTGAATTAGAGACTTTTTATAAGGTATCTGCCGAGAAAGCAGAAGAAGAGTACGCTCATATTCAAGCTCTAAAAAATCACAGGGCTAAATATTATCCAGCCTTGAAACTCTTCGATGGTCTCATGTATCGCCACATCAAACGAGATGGGTTAACCGAGGCTGAACAAACCTATCTTGAAAATCATATCCTGATTACCTCGGCTTTATACGGTGTTGTCCCTGCCTTATCTCCCATGGCTCCTCACCGTTTGGATTTCTTGATGAAGTTAAAAGTTGCTGGTAAGACTTTAAAGAGTCATTGGAAGTCAGCCTACGATGAGGCACTTCAGGATGAGGACTTGATATTCTCCCTCCTATCATCAGAGTTTGAAACCGTATTTTCGAAGGAAATTAGAGAAAAGATGGTGACCTTCAAATTTATGGAGGACAAGGAAGGCCAGTTAAAAATCCACTCAACCATTTCAAAAAAAGCCCGTGGTGCCTTTTTGACCGCCTTGATAGAGGGGCAAGTTCAAACTGTTGAACAAGCTCGCAAGCTCAGTTTTGCAGGTTTTGATTACCGACCTGATTTATCAAGTGATTTAGAACTCGTCTTTGTGAAACAAACATAAAACCAGCTCATTCGAGCTGGTTTTTACTAGATTAGTTGATGGCTGCAAGAAGGTCGTCAGCTTGTTTTTCAAGTGATGAAGCAGTTGCTTCTTCTAACACCAATTTTCCGTCTGCCCAAGCAGAGTCATTGACACGAGCGGCAGTAAAGTTACCAACGACTTGTGTACGGATAAATGGCAAGAGGTCTTTATAAATCGCAAAGAGTTGTTCGTGACCGGCATTGGCTACAGATGAGACAGTAACAAACTTGTCTTGGAGGGCAGAAGCACCACGTGTATCAGACAAATCAATGGCACGAGAGAGCCAGTCAAGCAAGTTTTTCACTGTTCCAGGGATAGAGAAGTTGTAGACTGGAGAGAAGATCCAGATAGCATCCGCAGCAAGGACTGCTTCACGAGCAGCATCTACAGCTGGATGAGTTGGAACTTCCAAATCTTGGCTGAAGAGAGGAACAGCTGAGTAATCAAGATAGCTAACTTCCGCTTTTCCAGCAAGTGCTTTTTCAGCTTCGAGGGCCATTTGGTGGTTGAAAGAACCTTGGCGAAGTGAACCGACGATAAATAATACTTTTTTAGACATGATATGTCTCCTTTAGTTTAAAATTCAAAGAGCGAACCCTTTTGTTACCATCTATGTTACAACAAATGATACTAATTAGCAATAATTTTGCTCACAAATTTTTAAATTTTTTTAAAATGCGGATTAAATCTTCCTTTTCACCATCTTCCAAGATGCTGAGTGCTTCTACGATCGAATCGATATGGTCAGGAAGAACCTCTTCGATTTTTCTGCGTCCTGCAGGTGTTAATTTCAGGAAAAAAGAGCGACGATCCTTGGGGTCACAAGTTCTAGAAATCCACCCATCTCGAACCATATTTCGAATGACAACAGTCATATTTCCAGAAGTGGCTAGCATTTTTTCAATCAAATCCTGAATGCGTAGTTCCCCCTTGCTATAGAGGGTTTCCAGAACGGAAAATTGGGTGGGTGTTAGCCCGTGTTCTTTAGCAGCCTTAGCTTCATATGGTTTAAAAGTCCGTATGACTTTATTGAGGATGATAGCTGTTTTTAAGTCTAGTTGATTATCGGAAATTTTCTCTTTCAAATATTGTTTCATAAGGTTATTTTATCAATAATGAGAGAGAAAAACAAGAACTTATATTTTACAGGAAAAGAATCTTAGAATGTTCCTATCTTCACTTGTAATAAAGGAGGAGAGATGGTAAAATAGACGAGTGAAACTAAGACAGAAAAAAGCAAAAAACAAGCTACTTATACAGTATGGAATCGGCATTGCTCTGGTAGTACTAGTCATGACGACTTCCTTCCTTTATCTGATATCACTCAGCATGAAACCCTATCAAGATGCTAGACTTGAGGGAGAAAAACTAGCCAAGCAGTATGCAGAATTGGAACAGGTAGATCAGGTTGATTTCTACAATGGTCTAGAGGGCTATTACAGTGTTCTGGGACATAATAAAAAGCAAGAGGCCATTGCCGTACTGATTGAAAAGAATGACCACAAGATTTATGTTTATCAGCTTGATAAGGGGATTTCTCAAGACAAGGCAGCGACGATTTCGAGGGAAAAAGGAGCTAGCGACATTGATAAGATCACCTTTGGTCGTTATCAGGACAAGCCGATTTGGGAAGTTAAGTCAGGAAACCAGTACTATCTGGTCGACTTTGAAACAGGAGCAGTGATCCAATAAGGAGGGCATATGAAACTATCCAAACGTGTACTAGAGATGGAAGAAAGCGTCACTCTAGCCAGTGATGCAAGAGCCAAAGCATTAAAAGCTCAGGGAAAAGATGTTCTTTTCTTAACCTTGGGACAGCCTGATTTTCATACTCCTGAAAACATTCAGGATGCAGCGATAGAAGCGATTCGTGATGGACGAGCTTCCTTTTATACAGTTGCTTCAGGTCTGCCAGACTTAAAGGCTGCGGTTAATACCTATTTTGAACGCTACTACGGGTATTCCGTAGCGGCTAACGAGGTTACCTTTGCCACTGGTGCTAAGTTCTCTCTCTACACCTTCTTTATGGCTGTGGTCAATCCAGGTGATGAGGTCATCATTCCTACACCATACTGGGTCAGCTATGGAGACCAGGTCAAGATGGCAGAAGGTGTGCCAGTCTTTGTCCAGGCTAAGGAAGACAATCACTTTAAAGTAACAGTAGAGCAGCTAGAAGCAGCCCGAACAGATAAGACCAAGGTCTTGGTTCTCAATTCACCATCGAATCCGACTGGTATGATTTACTCTCGTGAGGAACTCATGGCTATGGGAAATTGGGCTGTTGCGCATGATGTCCTTATCCTAGCAGATGATATTTATGGACGTCTGGTTTATAACGGGAACGAATTTGTTCCAATTTCTAGTCTGTCAGAAGCCATTCGCAAGCAAACCATCGTGATTAATGGTGTATCTAAGGCCTATGCCATGACTGGTTGGCGGGTAGGTTATGCTGTGGGAAATCCTGAAATTATCGCTGCTATGAGCAAACTAACAGGACAAACAACCTCTAACTTGACTGCCGTATCGCAATATGCTACCGTTGAAGCCCTGACTGGACCGCAAGACTCTGTTGAAACCATGCGCCAAGCCTTTGAAGAGCGTTTGAATACCATTTATCCACTCTTGTGCAAAGTGCCAGGATTTGAAGTTGTCAAGCCCCAAGGAGCCTTCTATCTCTTCCCGAATGTTAAAAAAGCGATGGAGATGAAGGGGTATACCGATGTGACAGAGTTTACAACGGCTATTCTCGAAGAAGTCGGCCTTGCCTTGATTACAGGAGCTGGATTTGGAGCACCAGAAAATGTTCGTCTCAGCTATGCCACAGACATGGATACTTTAAAAGAAGCTATTCACCGTTTGCATCGGTTTATGGAAAAATAAAACTTAGAATCTTCGCCTTTTTAGCGAAGATTTTTTGTAACGAAAATCTCGCGATTTTCTCTAGTAGAACCTAGCTATCGCAGTCTATTTATGGTAAAATAGTGGGTAATGATGTCTTCGGACAAGTTAAACGAAAAAAGGAAGATAGATTATGACAAAACGTGTAACAATTATCGATGTAAAAGACTACGTTGGTCAAGAAGTGACCATCGGAGCCTGGGTTGCCAACAAATCTGGAAAAGGGAAAATTGCCTTCTTGCAATTGCGTGATGGGACAGCCTTCTTCCAAGGTGTAGCATTTAAACCAAACTTTATTGAAAAGTTCGGTGAGGAAGTGGGGCTAGAGAAGTTTGATACGATTAAACGCCTAAGCCAAGAAACTTCTGTTTATGTGACAGGAATTGTCAAAGAAGACGAACGTTCTAAGTTTGGCTATGAGTTGGATATTACAGACATCGAAGTGATCGGTGAATCTCAAGACTACCCAATCACACCAAAAGAACACGGAACAGACTTCTTGATGGACAACCGTCACTTGTGGCTCCGCTCTCGTAAGCAAGTAGCGGTTATGCAAATCCGTAACGCGATTATCTATGCGACTTATGAGTTTTTCGACAAGAACGGCTTCATGAAATTTGATAGCCCAATTCTTTCAGGAAACGCAGCAGAAGATTCAACTGAACTCTTTGAAACAGATTACTTTGGAACACCAGCCTACTTGAGCCAATCAGGTCAGCTTTACCTAGAAGCAGGGGCTATGGCTCTTGGTCGTGTCTTTGACTTTGGTCCAGTATTCCGTGCTGAAAAATCAAAAACACGCCGTCACTTGACTGAGTTCTGGATGATGGATGCGGAGTACTCTTACTTGACACATGATGAGTCACTTGACTTGCAAGAAGCTTACGTAAAAGCCCTTCTTCAAGGTGTTCTTGACCGTGCACCTCAAGCCTTGGAAACCTTGGAACGTGATACAGAGCTCTTGAAACGCTACATTGCAGAGCCATTCAAACGCATCACTTACGATCAAGCCATTGACCTCTTGCAAGAGCATGAAAATGATGCTGATGCAGACTACGAGCATTTGGAACATGGAGATGACTTTGGTTCACCACACGAAACTTGGATTTCAAACCACTTTGGTGTACCAACCTTCGTTATCAACTACCCAGCAGCCATCAAGGCCTTCTACATGAAACCAGTTCCTGGAAATCCAGAACGCGTGCTTTGTGCAGACTTGCTTGCACCAGAAGGATATGGAGAAATCATTGGTGGATCTATGCGTGAGGAAGACTACGATGCTCTTGTAGCAAAGATGGAAGAACTGGGTATGGATCGTACAGAATATGAATTTTACCTTGACCTTCGTAAATACGGTACAGTACCACATGGTGGATTTGGTATCGGTATTGAACGTATGGTCACTTTCGCAGCAGGTACAAAACACATCCGTGAAGCTATTCCATTCCCACGTATGTTGCACCGTATCAAACCATAAACTAGTAAAAAGAAGATATTTTCATCTTCTTTTTTCACTTTTATCTTGCTATCTATCAGTTTTTCTAGTATAATAGTTTATTGTGAGCAAACCTCACTTACCCCTTGCAAAGACTAGGGGTCATTAGACCAAAAGGAGGAAATATCAATGGCTAAATACGAAATTCTTTATATCATTCGTCCAAACATTGAAGAAGAAGCGAAAAACGCTTTGGTAGCACGTTTTGACTCTATCTTGACTGACAACGGTGCAACTGTTGTTGAATCAAAATCATGGGAAAAACGTCGTCTTGCATATGAAATCCAAGATTTCCGCGAAGGACTTTACCACATCGTTAACGTTGAAGCAAACGATGACGCAGCTCTTAAAGAGTTTGACCGTCTTTCAAAAATCAACGCTGACATTCTTCGTCACATGATCGTCAAACTTGACGCGTAAGAAGGTAAATTATGATTAACAATGTTGTACTTGTAGGGCGTATGACACGTGACGCTGAGTTGCGTTATACCCCATCAAATGTAGCAGTTGCGACTTTTACTCTTGCAGTAAACCGTACATTTAAGAGTCAAAATGGCGAACGTGAGGCTGATTTCATCAATGTCGTTATGTGGCGCCAACAGGCTGAAAATCTTGCCAACTGGGCTAAAAAAGGCTCTCTTATCGGGATCACAGGCCGTATCCAGACTCGTAGTTACGATAACCAGCAAGGACAACGTGTCTACGTAACAGAAGTCGTGGCTGAGAATTTCCAAATGTTGGAAAGCCGCGGAGTGCGTGAAGGACATACAGGTGGAGCTTATTCTGCACCAACTGCTGGTCAATCAGCACCTGCAAATCCAGTACCAGACTTTTCACGTTCTGAAAATCCCTTTGGAGCAACCAATCCATTGGACATTTCAGATGATGATTTACCATTCTAATGGACAATTAATACTATAAAGGAGAAAAAACATGGCTCAACAACGTCGTGGCGGATTCAAACGCCGTAAAAAAGTTGATTACATCGCAGCAAACAAAATTGAATATGTTGATTACAAAGATACTGAGCTTCTTAGCCGTTTCGTTTCAGAACGTGGGAAAATCCTTCCACGTCGTGTAACAGGAACTTCAGCTAAAAACCAACGTAAAGTAACAACAGCTATCAAACGCGCTCGCGTAATGGCTTTGATGCCTTTCGTAAACGAAGATTAAAAAAGAGGTCCAGTGGACCTCTTTTTCATGAGCTCGGAAATAAGAAAGCGAATTAAGACCCCGACGGGTCTTTTTTTCTACGAGCTTTGAAATGAGAAGGTGAGTTCAGTCTGGGTGGACCTCTTTTTCAGATTTTTATAGGACTTTGTTAGAAAGGATTCCCTGTTGACCTAGTAAGATTCTTTTGTCTTACTAGGTTTTTTCTTTTAATCTTTATTATCGTGCTATAATGGTAGGAGAAAGCTATAAAGGAGCAGCTTATGAAGACGACATGTTCAATTAGAAAAATGCAAGAATCTGACATAAAAGAACTATCTCGAGGATTTATCAGCCAAGGTTGGTCGGGTAGAGAAGAAATTTTGGCTAGATATTTTCTTGAACAAGAATGTGGGGAGAGAGAAGTCTTAGTTGCAGAGGTTGAGGATGCTGTAGCGGGTTACATTACGATTTTACCCGATGCTAAGCAGGGTCCCTTTGCTGGAATGGCTCCAGAACTTTCAGATTTCAATGTCTTTGAGCCCTTTCAAAATCAAGGTATTGGAAATCTCTTGCTGGAAGAAGCAGAAAAACGAGTTAGGCTCATATCGGATAAGGTGACCCTTGGTGTTGGGCTCCATTCAGGGTATGGACCTGCCCAGAGATTGTACATCAAACGAGGCTATATTCCAGATGGGACGGGTGTTTGGTATCAGAACCATCAACCGGCCATGAATGCGGTTTGTGAAGATATCGGAGAATTGGTCTTGTATCTGTCGAAAAATTTGTTTTAAGACAGATTTTATAAGGTTTAAATTTTAAATATAGTAAACAACAATCACAGTCCCTTTTTCATTCGAAAAAGGAATTTTTTTGTTTGAAATTGTTTGATTTATTCCTCAAAGTGGTAAAATATAATTGTTTGAATTATCAAGATAAAAATAAATATCAAAAAAAACATATAAGGTTTAGTTTTTTTAAAATACGGATTCTTTTGAAAAGTCTTAAAATTTCCTAAAATAAGGCTTTTTAAAGGTTGTAAATAATATTGTTACAAAAAGGTTACAAATTGTTAAAATGAAATGAAATGAAATAATATAATTTGGAAAAAATTTGACATATAAATAAATTGACGGTAAAATAATTATGAAAGTCAAATTAATTGAAATTGGAACTATTCGATATACAAATTAATATGATTTATCAAATTTTATTATAGTAGAAGGATAGCGTAATGAAGAAACTGAAAGTGATGGTTGTTTTTGGAACACGACCAGAAGCTATTAAAATGGCCCCTTTAGTGTTAGAATTGCAAAAACATAGTGACAGCATTGAGACGATCACAGTTGTGACAGCTCAGCACCGTCAAATGCTTGATCAAGTTCTTGAAACTTTTAGCATCGAGCCACATTATGACCTGGATATTATGGGGAAAAATCAATCCCTTTTAGATATTACTGGAAAAATTTTAGAAAAGTTTGATCCAGTTGTTAAGCAAGAACTTCCAGATATAATTCTTGTTCATGGAGATACAACAACAACTTTTGCAGCAAGTTTAGTTGCTTTCTATAATCAGGTACGTATCGGCCACGTTGAAGCTGGTCTAAGGACCTTTGATAAGTATTCTCCTTTCCCAGAAGAAATGAATCGTCAGATGACTGATAACTTAGCGGATCTTTATTTTGCTCCAACTAGTGAGAGTAAAGAAAATCTCCTCAAGGAAAATCATCCTGAGTCTGCTATTGTCATTACGGGAAATACAGCCATTGATGCCTTGAAACTAACCGTTCAATCGGATTACTATCATGATGTTCTAGATCAATTGGATCCAGATAAGAAACTTGTATTGGTAACCATGCACCGTCGTGAGAATCAAGGTCAACCAATGAGAAATGTCTTTGCAGCTTTACGTGAGATGGTCGATCTTCATCAGGAAATTGAAGTTGTTTATCCTGTTCACCTTAGCCCTGCCGTGCAAGAAGCAGCAAACGATATCTTAGCTGGTCACGATCGTATTCACTTGATTGAGCCTTTAGATGTACTTGATTTTCATAATTTGGCTTCAAGAAGCTATTTTATCATGACTGACTCTGGAGGTGTTCAAGAAGAGGCGCCTTCTCTCGGCAAACCTGTCCTTGTCCTTCGTGACACGACGGAACGTCCAGAAGGAGTAAGAGCAGGTACTTTGAAGCTAGTTGGTACGGATCCAGTACGTGTGAAAGAAGCAATGGCAGCACTCTTAACAGATGAAACTCTTTATAGACAAATGTCTCAGGCACCAAATCCTTATGGAGATGGAAGAGCCTCTGAAAGAATCGTACAATCCATTCAACAGTACTTTGGTGCAGCGACTTCTGTATCTGAATTCAAAGGGGGGAAATAAGATAAAATGAAAAATTGGAGTCAATTTAAAAACTGGCTTATGGCTTTGCTTGCTTGTGAGGTCATTCTTTTGGTGCTTTGTTTTTTGTATGCTCGAGCAATCATTTTAGAACAAATCTTGTTTTTAGCTTTAGCCTTGTTTGCAGTGTTGGTATTATCTGACCTTTTGCTTACTTGGACCCTTATCTTAGCATTTGGTTTTGGGCTTATCGTTTTGGTTGCGGGTGTGGTTTATATCCCAATCATTCAACTGATCTTCTTATTAATCAGTTTTCCACTTTTGATTGGGATTCTACTTAAAGTTCGTTATTATTTCTTCAAGGTGGTCTCAAAGGTACAAGAACAGGAAGACGAAGCTCGAGCAGATTATCAAGCGATGGTCACTGAACAAAGTGATGTTACGGTTCAATCTCTATTGATTCATTGGGCACATGAAGATTTGTTCTTCCAGATTAAACCCAAAGAACATAACCAGATGCTCAGTCGTATTCAAGAGGTGATTGCTCAGGAATTGAGTTACAACGATAAGCTCTATTACGTTTCGGATGGTAATTTTCTCGTTCTATCGAGTACTAATCAACATTCTTTGAAGGAACTTTACTTTAGTGGTTTGCAGGAGAAACTGAGCAGTTTAGTTTTTCATGGAGAAGATGGCAATCAAGGAATTCAGTTCCAAACAGGCTATTTGGTGATTAACTCTGATAATAAAGATAAATACCAAGACTACGCAGATGTTGCCAGTCATCTCAAACGTCAACTAGAGACAGATGTAATTGTAGAATATTAGGAGGGAAACATGACTTTAACCGAACTATTTTTTGGTATTGCTTTGGGACTCAGTCTCACCTTTGGCATTTGTTTTATCATATTATTTATTGCATACAATATTCTTTACCATCGAGTGAACAAAAATTTTAAGGCGGTGAATCATGATTAGTCAAATACTGATGATTTTTACCTTGCTTACAATTTGGATTTCTCTAGCTTGGGGATTGGTAATTCTCTTTTCGGCAGTGCACTTTTGGTTTAAACACAGTGATTTTCGTGTAGATACCTCGCCGCTACCTTATTATCCTAAGGTTACCATTGTTGTTCCTGCTCATAATGAGGATGTGGTTATTGCCCAAACGGCAAAAGCTATCTTGGATATGAACTATCCTCACGACCGTGTGGAGTTGCTCTTGTTTGCGGATAACTGTTCGGACAATACCTATGCAGAATGTTTGTCTGTACAAGCCATGCCTGAATATGCAGGAAGAAATCTGACTATTATCGACCGTACTGGTACGGGAGGAAAAGCGGGCGTTCTAAACGATGCTTTGGAGATGGCAACAGGCGAATACATCTGTGTTTATGATGCAGATGCTATGCCTGAAAAGAACGCCCTTTATTTCCTTGTCAAAGAAGTGATGAAGGACCCAGAACGCCACGTGGCATCTTTCGGCCGCAACAAGACTCGAAATGCCAATCAAAATTTCTTGACTCGTTGTATCAACCAGGAAATCGTTGTTACTCAGCGCGTGCACCACGTTGGAATGTGGCATCTCTTTAAAATTGGGCGTATCCCTGGAACCAACTTCATCATTCAAACCGACTTTGTAAAGAGCATCGGTGGTTGGAAAAATGGTGCCTTAACCGAGGATACCGATATTTCCTTCAAAATCATGCAGAGTGGTAAATTGATTGCCCTTGCCTATAATTCAGAGGCTTTCCAACAAGAACCTGAGACCTTAAAGAGTTACTATATGCAGCGGAAACGCTGGGCAAAAGGAAATTACGAAGTTGTTCTCTCAAACTTTAAGCATCTATTTGGCAGAGCAAACTGGCGCGTTAAACTAGAAGTCTTTAACTATTCATGTGTTTTCTTTTGGTTTAACTTTGCCATTGTTCTTTCGGATTTGATTTTCCTAGCGAATGTGCTAGCGATCTGTCTTAATCTTTTCTTCCCAGATGTCAGGGTTCCATTTGCTTTTGATGCGGACAATATCTACATCGCCCAGCTCATGCTCTTTAACTGGATTCTCATGATTGGTCTTTATCTGATGCAAATTATGACAGCATTGGCAAGTCAATTTGGACAAGCTACTACAAAGCAAATCTGGTTGGCTTTGGCTGCCTATTTCACTTATGCACAGATGTTTATCGTTGTTTCCATTGATTCCATTTCTTCAATCGTTCTGGACAAGGTACTCCGAAGAAAAGAAACCAAGTTGGTTAAAACCAAGCGATTTGCAGGATAGGAGGTTCTATGAAAACGAATAAATTAAAATATGTATGGTTTGTGCTCATCCTTTCTATCTTTTGTTTAACCTTGTTTTTGGCAAGAGGAAGGACTAAAATCGAGATGCGGAATCGAATTTACAGCCAATGGAGCCAACAGTTCCTTGTTACAAAAGGCGATCAGTCTTATGTTCGTACGACGAGTGATTCGGAGGGAACAACAGTTCTATCTGAAGCCCAAAGTTACGGCATGCTCATAACGGTTTTAGCAGCCCAAAAAGGGCAAGCAAGTCAAGCAGATTTTGAGAGTCTTTATCGCTATTACCAAAATCATCGTATTGAGGGAACGCAGTTGATGTCTTGGAAGCAAGTGATCAAAAATGATAGCGAAACGGTCGAGAAACAAAACGCAACCGATGGTGATCTCTATATTGCTTATTCTTTGATTGAAGCTGCCAAGCAGTGGCCTGATAAGGCGCAGGAATACCAAGCGCAAGCTAAAAAAATATTGGATGATATCCTTAAATACAATTACAATGAAGAGACAGGTGTCCTAACAGTAGGAAACTGGGCAAACAAGGATTCCAATTATTATTACTTGATGCGGACGTCTGATACTCTTCCTCACTATTTCCAGTCTTTCTATGACCTGACTGGAAATAAACAGTGGTTAGATGTTAAGGATAAGATGCTTGGGCAATTGGAGCAAATCAGTTCTCATTCTGATACTGGACTTTTGCCAGACTTTATCTGGGCTGAGAAGTCAGGGGCACGTCTTGTTGATGCCAACACTATCGAATCTCAATATGATGGAGCGTATTCTTATAACGCTTGCCGTTTGCCATATCACTTGTCTCAGAGTCAGGAAGAAAGAAGCCAAAAACTCGTTCAAAAGATGATGGATTTCTTTATGAAAGAGCAACGTATCTATGCTGGCTATGACTTGAACGGAACGGCCCTCAACCAATACCAGGCAGGTAGTTTCTTGGCACCGATTACCTATGCGTCTGACAAGGGAGAAGGTTATCTGAAACTTCTTCAACAAAATAAATACATTTTCACACAAGATTTACCTTTGGACAACTACTATGATGCAACGATGATTACCATGATTGCTCTAGAGATGTTCTAGGATGAAAAGAGAGGGCTAGTTCAACTGGCTCTCTTTTTGATAGGATTTTCATCTTTTTTCAAAAAAGGAATTTCCTAAGGTTTATGGTATAATGGAAAGAGTGATAAAAAAGAGGTAGAGAGATGGATGCGAAATTAAAATACAAGGCAAAGAAGATTAAAATCGTCTTTTTTGATATCGACGATACCTTGCGTACGTCAAAGACAGGTTTTATTCCAGCTACAATTCCCACTGTCTTTAAACAGTTGCGTGAAAAAGGAATTTTAACAGGAATCGCCTCTGGACGTGGTATTTTCGGTGTTGTTCCAGAGATTCGTGAGCTCAAACCGGACTTTTTTGTAACCTTAAATGGGGCTTATATCGAAGATAAAAAAGGCCAGGTCATTTATCAACATCAGATTGACAAGTCAGATGTTGAGGAGTACATCTCTTGGACGAAGGAAGAGGGAATTGAGTATGGTTTGGTTGGTAGTCATGACGCCAAACTCTCTACTCGAACAGAACTGATCAGTGAGGCTATTGACCCGATTTACCCAAACTTGGATGTGGATCCTAACTTCCATGAAAAAGCGGATATATACCAGATGTGGACCTTTGAGGATAAAGGGGCTGATTTGCACCTACCAGATAGTCTCTCAGGTAAACTTCGAATGGTGCGTTGGCATGAACATTCATCTGATATCGTGCCGATTTCAGGATCCAAAGCAACTGGTGTAGCCAAGGTTGTAGAACATCTAGGCTTGAAACCAGAGAATGTCATGGTCTTTGGGGATGGTCTCAATGACTTGGAACTCTTTGATTATGCTGGAATCAGTATTGCTATGGGAGTTTCCCACGAAAAGATCAAAGAAAAAGCAGATTATATTACAAAAACAGTAGAAGAAGATGGCATTTTTGATGCCTTAGAAGGATTTGGTATGGTAAAAAAAGAATTGCATTTCCCACAAGTAGAAATTGAAACAGTAGAAGGTCCTCTTGCGACCATTAAGACAAATCGCGGAGACTTGCGTATCAAGCTCTTCCCTGAACATGCTCCTAAAACAGTGGCTAACTTTGTTGCTCTGTCAAAAGATGGTTACTATGATGGTGTGATTTTCCACCGAATTATCAAGGACTTTATGATCCAAGGTGGAGACCCAACTGGTACTGGTATGGGTGGTGAGTCAATCTATGGTGACTCTTTTGAAGATGAATTTTCAGAAGAGCTCTACAATATCCGTGGTGCCCTTTCTATGGCCAATGCGGGTCCAAATACCAATGGTAGCCAGTTCTTTATCGTACAAAACCAACATTTGCCGTACTCTAAGAAAGAGATTGCGCGTGGTGGCTGGCCTGAACCAATCGCTGAGATCTATGCAGAACAAGGTGGAACTCCTCACCTTGACCGCCGCCATACTGTTTTCGGGCAGTTGGTAGATGCTGAATCATTTGCGGTCTTGGATGCCATTGCAGCTGTTGAGACTGGCGCAATGGATAAACCAGTTGAAGATGTAGTTATTGAAACGATTGAAATTGAGGACTAGAATGAAAATTGGTGATAAGCTAACTGGGCGTATTACAGGAATTCAGCCCTATGGTGCCTTTGTTGAGTTAGAGACAGGGGTGACAGGGCTGATTCACATCTCGGAGATTCGGACGGGATTTATTGAAAATATCTATGACATTTTAAAAATTGGCGATGAAGTCCAAGTTCAGGTGGTGGATTTTGATGAATACACTGGGAAGGCTAGTCTTTCCATACGTACCTTGGAAGAGGAAAAACATCAATTGCCAAGACGGAGACGTTTTTCAAATGATCGGATCAAGCATGGTTTTGCTCCTCTTGCCCGAATGATGCCTGTTTGGACGCGTGAGGCATTAGAGCATTTAAAGAAGAAGCCATAAATACGATTATCTAAATCATTTGTAATATTAATATAATTTGTTATAATAAAAGTATGAAAGAAGAACAATTATTAAAACCAGGAGAGCGAATCAATCAGCTCTTTTCAACAGATATAAAGATCATCCAAAATAGAGAGGTGTTTAGCTATTCGGTGGATAGTGTTCTTTTATCACGCTTTCCTCGCTTCCCTAAACGGGGTTTAATTGTGGACTTTTGTGCTGGAAATGGTGCAGTGGGACTTTTTGCTAGTTCACGTACTCAGGCGCGGATAATATCTGTAGAGATTCAGGAGCGTTTGGCGGATATGGCAGAGCGTTCGGTTCAGTTGAACGGCTTGGAAGAGCAGATGCAGGTCATCTGTGATGATTTGAAAAATATGCCTGCCCACATTCAGGGAAGTAAGGTGGATATGATTTTGTGCAATCCGCCTTATTTTAAGGTGGATCCGCATTCCAATCTGAACGAAAGTGAACACTACCTTCTGGCCAGACACGAAATTACGACTAACCTGAAAGAAATTTGCCGTAGTGCTCAGAGTATTCTCAAGTCTAATGGCCGTTTGGCCATGGTTCATCGTCCAGATAGGCTCTTGGATATCTTGGACATGCTTCAACGCCACAATTTGGCACCTAAGCGCCTGCAATTTGTCTATCCTAAACGTGAGAAGGAGGCCAATATGCTCTTAATCGAAGCTATCAAGGATGGATCGACCAGTGGCTTTAAGGTCTTGCCACCTCTCATCGTTCACAATGATGATGGTTCCTATACACCAGAAATTCAAGAGATTTACTATGGATCATAAGGCCTATATGTATGTGGTGGAGTGTCGTGACGGTTCTTACTATACGGGCTATACAACGGATGTGAAGAGGCGCCTTGCCGTTCATAATAGTGGTAAGGGAGCCAAGTATACCCGAGCTCGCTTGCCAGTCAAACTCATCTATGTAGAGGGTTTTGCCACTAAGGAAGAAGCCATGTCTGCCGAAGCTCTCCTCAAACGAAAGAAACGTCCACAGAAAGAACGATTTTTATCTGAAAATCAAGAGAAAAATCTAGTCAACCATATTGATGTCTAACGAGGAGTCCTTTGGCTCCTCTTACTTTTGTCAAAAGAGGAAAAAAGTGCTACAATAAGATGAATAAATTTAAAGAGGTATTATCATGTCTAAGATTCTAGTATTTGGTCACCAAAATCCAGACTCAGATGCCATCGGGTCATCTGTAGCCTTTGCTTACCTTGCAAAAGAGGCTTATGGATTGGACACAGAAGCTGTAGCACTTGGAACTCCTAATGAAGAAACAGCTTTTGTTTTGAACTATTTTGGTGTAGAAGCACCACGCGTCATCACATCTACTAAAGCAGAAGGTGCAGAGCAAGTCATCTTGACTGACCACAATGAATTCCAACAGTCAGTGTCAGATATCGCTGAAGTAGAAGTTTACGGAGTAGTGGATCACCACCGTGTGGCTAACTTTGAAACTGCAAGCCCACTCTACATGCGCTTGGAACCAGTTGGATCAGCATCTTCTATCGTTTACCGCATGTTCAAAGAACATGGTGTGGCAGTTCCTAAAGAAATCGCAGGTTTGATGCTTTCAGGTTTGATTTCAGATACCCTTCTTTTGAAATCACCAACAACTCACCCATCTGATAAAGTGATTGCGCCTGAATTGGCTGAATTAGCTGGTGTCAACTTGGAAGAGTACGGTCTTGCTATGCTGAAAGCTGGTACAAACTTGGCTAGTAAATCTGATGAAGAATTGATTGACATCGATGCTAAGACTTTTGAACTCAATGGAAATAAGGTTCGTGTTGCCCAAGTCAATACAGTTTATATCGCTGAAGTCTTGGAACGCCAAGCAGAAATCGAAGCAGCAATGCAAGCAGCTAATGCAGCAAACGGCTACTCTGACTTTGTTTTGATGATTACAGATATCGTCAACTCAAACTCAGAAATCCTTGCTCTTGGATCAAACATGGACAAGGTGGAAGCAGCTTTCAATTTCAAACTTGAAAACAACCACGCTTTCCTTCCAGGTGCTGTTTCACGTAAGAAACAAGTGGTCCCACAGTTGACTGAAAGCTTTAATGCTTAAGATTTTAGGTGTTATTTCAAAATAGAAAACGGTGTTTTCCATATAGTTAAAGGGGTTTCGGCTCCTTTTTTTCTAGGAGAGAAAGATGTTAGAAAATGGTGATTTGATTTTTGTGAAGGACCTTTCAGATATGGGGCAGGCCATCCAGGTTTCTACTGGGAACTATAGTCATGTAGCAATCTTTTTGGACGGTTTCATCTACCATGCTAGTGGGCAAGCTGGTGTCATTTGTCAAGAACCGGCTGAATTTTTTGAACCGACTCATCTTTACGACCTTTATGTCTATCCAGAGCTGGAAGTTGACTTGGTAAAGGAGAAGGCTTGCCAGCATCTAGGTGCTCCATATAATAGCTCGTTTTATCCAGATGAGTCTGGTTTTTACTGCTCCCAGTACATCGCTGAAATCCTACCGATTTTTGAAACTATTCCCATGAAATTTGGGGATGGGGAGCAGGAGATCAGTGATTTTTGGAGAGAATACTACAGGAAACTCGAACTTTCTGTGCCTCTGAATCAACCAGGGACCAATCCTA
>NZ_KQ970235.1:1111738-1119103 GCF_001579025.1 Streptococcus oralis | reverse complement strand
GCATCCCCTCTTTTAGAATGTAAAGAAAGGAATCTTCATGATTCAGATTTTTAACCCATCTCGTTTGACTCGACAGCCATTTTTTATAGATTTGGTGGACTATCTGGACCAGCATGATGATGTGATCCTCCGAGAAATTAAGGCTCAGTTTCCAGATGTAGCAGTCGATAAACTGATGGAAGAGTATATTAAGGCAGGCTTGATCCTAAGGGAAAACAAACGCTATTTTCTCAATCTCCCTTTTTTAGAATCTACGGATGATTTAGCCCTTGACCAAGAAATTTTTGTTCGAGAAGATAGTCCGATCTATCAAGCCTTACTAGAGAAGACTTTTGAGACAGAATTGCGCAATCAAACCAATGCCGCCATTTTAGTCGAACGTACGGACTTTGCAAGAGAAAAGATGACCCTGTCTAACTATTTCTACAAGGTTAAGAATCAATATCCTTTGACACAAAAACAGCAGGAACTCTATGCCATTTTGGGGGATGTCAATCCTGAGTACGCTCTCAAGTATATGACGACTTTTTTACTCAAGTTCCTCAAAAAGGACCAGCTGATACAGAAACGCCGTGATATCTTCGTTGAGAGTCTAGTTGTCTTGGGTTATATTGTTCAAAACGAAGAAGGGAAGTATGAGTTGGCTGTGGATTTTGACAAGGAACGGTTGACTTTCTATTTATCTTAATTGCTTCATTTTGAGCAGATTGTTTGACTTTACTAAAGAATAAGCATAAACTGAATGTAAGCGATAACGTTTATCGTATTAAAAGCAAAGGAGACAGAGCTATGTCACTTGAAAATAAATTGGATCAAGCAACTGGTGCTATCAAAGAAGGATTTGGTAAAGTTACTGGCGATAGCAAGACAGAAGCAGAAGGCACTGTAGAAAAAACAGTTGCGAAAGCAAAAGAAGTAGTTGAAGATGCTAAAGGTGCTGTAGAAGGTGCCGTTGAAGGTCTTAAAAATTCATTTAAGAAAGAAGACTAAAAAAATCAAGGGAATGTTTCCCTTGATTTTTTTATAGATAACGTTCTGCGATAGCTGCGTCTCCAGGATAGTCTTCTTTCTTTCCTTGGACGATCTGGTAGCAATCAGCTCCCTTACCTGCAATAATCACAGCATCGAGTTCTTGATTTGTGATGGCCATCGCCGCCTTGATGGCTTGTTCACGATCGGCAATCTTTTCAACAGGATGACTGATATAGCTGCTGATTTCTTCAGCAATGGCCATTGGATCTTCATAGTTGGGGTCATCCGCTGTGAGAAAGACTTGAATCTCAGGATGTTGATTGAGGAGGAGACCAAAGTCTTTGCGACGACTTTCACCCTTGTTTCCAGTCGAACCGAGAACCAGAGCGATCTTTCCAGTTTGATGGGTTTCAACAACAGAAATCAGTTTTTTCAGACTGTCGCCATTGTGAGCATAGTCGATGAAGACCTTGGCTCCATTTTTCTGAGTGAGAACTTCCATACGTCCAGGAACGCGGGTTGCACCAATCCCTTTTTTGATGTCCTCTAGACTGGCACCTAGACGAAGACAGGCAAGTCCTGCAGCAACTGCATTTTCTTGATTGAAGTGGCCGATGAGTTGGATATCGTAATCACCAGCGAGTTTACCTGTAGCTGAAAAGCTAAAGGCTTTGGAGTTCTCGATTTGGTTACTTGACTGGCTACCATAGAAGTCATGCTCTTGATCTTCCACTTGTTCTTTCAATACAGAAAAGTGGTCCATGTCGCTATTAATGACAACTGCTCGGCTATTTTTCATCAAGAGACGTTTGTGATAGAAGTAGTCTTCAAAGCTAGGATGCTCAATCGGACCGATATGGTCAGGAGTGATGTTGAGAAAGACACCTACATCAAAGGTCAGGCCATAGACTCGATGAACAAGATAGGCTTGGCTAGAGACTTCCATTACAAGATGGGTTCTTCCATTCTTAACAGCCTGAGCCATCATGTCGAAGAGATCGATATTTTCAGGCGTTGAGAAGGAAGATTTAAAGAAGGTCTCGCCATCCAGAGTTGTGTTCATAGTTGACAAGAGAGCTGTTGGGTAGCGTTGAGATAGGATGTGGTAAGCAAAGTACGCTGCTGTCGTCTTTCCTTTTGTCCCTGTGAAAGCGAGAATTTTGAGTTTCTCTTGTGGATTACCATAGAATTCCATCGCAATCAAACTCATGGCTTTCTTGATATCGTTCACAATGATGACGGGGATACCGACTTCGTAGTCCTTTTCTGCGACATACCAACCTAGCCCCTGCGAGATAGCTGAGAGCAGATATTCTTTTTTAAAGGCAGCACCTTTTGCAAAAAAAAGAGTCCCTTCTTTTACTTTTCGACTGTCGTAACTGATGCTGTCAAAAACAACTTCACTGTAGTTGTAGTGGTAATGACCTTGGTCAATAATCTCGCGAAAAAGGCCATCTTTCTTTAAAATATCTAATACGGTTTCAATCTTAATCATACTTTCTATTATAAACTTCAAGCCCGAATTTTACAAGTAACAAGGAAAAGTTTATAATGGAAGATAAGGAACTTTTCCTAGTTATCAAAATTGAATGAGGAAGCTATGTCTAACGAAAACAATCACCAGCAAGCCCAGATGTTGCGAGGGACTGCTTGGCTAACAGCTAGTAACTTTATTAGTCGCCTCCTTGGTGCTATCTACATTATTCCCTGGTATATCTGGATGGGGACCTATGCTGCTAAGGCAAACGGCCTCTTTACAATGGGCTACAATATTTACGCCTGGTTCTTGCTGATTTCGACAGCGGGTATCCCAGTTGCGGTCGCCAAACAAGTGGCTAAGTACAATACCATGCGAGAAGAAGAGCATAGCTTTGCCTTGATTCGGAGTTTCCTAAGCTTTATGACGGGCTTGGGCTTAGTCTTTGCCTTGGTCTTGTATCTCTTTTCTCCCTGGTTAGCAGATTTGTCAGGTGTGGGGAAAGACCTGATTCCCATCATGCAGAGCTTGGCTTGGGCAGTCTTGATTTTCCCATCTATGAGTGTCATTCGAGGCTTCTTCCAAGGGATGAATAACCTCAAACCCTATGCCATGAGTCAAATCGCTGAGCAGGTGATCCGTGTTATCTGGATGTTGATGGCAACCTTCTTCATTATGAAGATGGGTTCTGGTGACTACCTAGCAGCCGTTACCCAATCGACCTTTGCAGCCTTTGTGGGGATGGTGGCAAGTTTTGCAGTTTTGATTTATTTCCTTGCTCAAGAAGGTTTGCTTAAAAGAGTTTTTGAAACACGGGATAAAATCAATAGTAAGCGACTCTTAGTCGATACCATCAAGGAAGCCATTCCCTTTATCCTGACAGGATCAGCCATTCAACTCTTCCAAATCTTAGACCAGATGACCTTTATCAATAGTATGAAGTGGTTTACTAACTACAGCAATGAAGACTTGGTTGTCATGTTTTCTTATTTCTCTGCCAATCCTAATAAAATTACCATGATTTTAATCTCTGTGGGAGTTTCGATTGGGAGTGTCGGCTTGCCGCTGTTGACGGAAAACTATGTAAAAGGCGACTTGCAGGCGGCGGCTCGCCTAGTCCAAGATAGCCTTACCATGCTCTTCTTATTTTTACTACCTGCAACGGTTGGAGTGGTCATGGTAGGGGAGCCTCTTTATACAGTCTTTTACGGTAAGCCAGATAGTTTGGCCATGGGCTTATTTGTCTTTGCAGTTTTGCAGTCTACTATCCTAGGCTTGTATATGGTCTTGTCTCCTATGCTTCAGGCCATGTTCCGAAACCGCAAGGCAGTTCTTTACTTTATCTATGGTTCTATTGCTAAGATCGTCTTGCAATTGCCAACTATTGCTATTTTCCACAGCTACGGTCCCTTGATTTCAACGACTATCGGACTAATCATTCCGAATGTCTTGATGTACCGAGATATCTGCCAGGTAACGGGTGCTCGTCGAAAGATAATCTTGAAGAGAACCATTTTGATTACCATCTTGACCCTTGTCATGTTTATCCTAGTTGGCTTCTTGCAGTGGCTACTCGGTTTTGTTTTCCAACCAAGTGGACGTTTCTGGAGTTTCCTTTATGTGGCTCTCATCGGAGGGCTTGGAGGAGGCCTTTATGGTTTGATGAGCCTACGGACAAGACTCTTAGACAAGATAATCGGCAAAGCTCAAGCAGACCGACTACGTACACGATTGAAAATATCGTAAAAAGATTTATAAATAAAAGTAATGAATTTAACCTTTCTTTAACAGAAAGGTTTTTATACTACATTTTTCTTAAAAAAAGAGAACTTTTTCTAAAATCGAGAGCAAAAAATATGCTTTTTTAAGTTTTTCTTCAGAAATCGCTTGACTAAATAAAACCAAAGCTGTATAATAAGACAAAACTTTTAAATAGGAGGTTCTGGAAATGAAAAAGTCTAAGGCCAAGTATCTGACACTTGCAAGTGTCGTGTTAAGCGCAGGTATCTTACTGAGCGCATGTGGAAATTCAAGTAGCGCTACTAAAACATACAACTATGTTTATTCGAGCGATCCATCTAGTTTGAACTATCTTGCAGAAAACCGTGCAACAACCAATGACATCGTGACCAATTTGGTGGATGGGTTGATGGAAAATGACCAATACGGTAACTATGTTCCATCATTGGCAGAGGATTGGACTGTTTCTCAGGACGGTTTGACCTATACTTACAAATTGCGTAAGGATGCAAAATGGTATACTTATGAGGGTGAAGAATACGCCCCTGTAACGGCCCAAGACTTTGTGACAGGTTTGAAATATGCTGCTGATAAAAAATCCGAAGCCTTGTACCTGGTTCAAGACTCGGTAGCAGGTTTGGATGACTATATCAACGGAAAAACAACTGACTTTTCAACTGTCGGTGTTAAGGCGATTGACGACCAAACGGTTCAGTACACTTTGACACGTCCAGAATCTTATTGGAATTCTAAAACAACTTCAACCATTCTCTTCCCTGTCAATGCAGACTTCTTAAAATCAAAAGGGGATGATTTTGGTAAGGTAGACCCTTCTAGTATTTTGTACAATGGACCTTTCTTGATGAAATCTTTTGTTTCAAAATCTGTTATCGAATTCAAGAAAAATCCCAACTACTGGGATGCTAAAAATGTCTTTGTGGATGGTGTGAAATTGGCCTATTATGATGGTAGTGACCAAGATGCACTAGCACGTAACTTTGTAGAAGGAGTCTATAGCTACGCGCGTCTCTATCCAAATAGCTCAAGCTTTGAAGGCATTAAAGAGAAGAACAAGGATAACATCATCTATAGTATGCAAAATGCAACTTCTTATTACTTGAACTTCAACTTGGACAGAAAATCTTATAACTTCACTTCTAAGTCCTCAGATATCGAAAAGAAATCAACCCAAGAAGCAGTTCTGAATAAAAACTTCCGTCAAGCCTTCAACTATGCTTATAACCGTACTGCCTATGGAGCACAATCTCAAGGGGAGGACGGAGCAACGAAGATTATTCGTAACTTGGTTGTACCTCCAACATTTGTAAGTATCAACGGAAAAGACTTTGGCGATGTTGTTTCAGAAAAGATGGTCAACTATGGCCAAGAATGGCAAGGAATCAACTTTGCGGACGCGCAAGACCCATACTACAATCCTGATAAAGCTAAGGCTAAATTTGCGGAAGCTAAGAAAGAATTGGAAGCTAAGGGTGTGCAATTCCCAATCCACTTGGATGTATCAGTTGACCAATCAGCTAAAAAAGGTGTACTTGAAGCAAGTTCTTTGAAACAATCCATCGAATCTGTTCTAGGAGCTGAGAATGTGGTTATCGATATCCAACAGATATCAACAGATGAGTTTAACAACTCTAGCTACCTCGCTCAAACTGCAGCTCAAAAAGACTTTGATATCTATAATGGCGGTTGGAGTGCGGACTACTTGGACCCATCAAGCTATCTAGATATCCTAAATGTCAATAACGGTGGTATGTTGCAAAACCTTGGTCTAGAACCAGGTGAGGTCAATGACAAGGCTAAGGCAGTTGGTCTGGATACTTACACTCAAATGTTAGAAGAAGCGAACAAGGAGCAAGAACCAGCAAAACGTTATGAAAAATATGCTGAAGTTCAAGCTTGGCTCGTTGATAGCGCCCTTGCTATTCCAAACGTTTCTCAAGGTGGAACACCGACCTTGAGAAAGACAGTTCCATTCTCATCACCATTCTCACAAGCTGGAAATAAGGGTGTCGAATCATACAAGTATCTCAAGTTGCAAGATAAGACTGTAACGTCTGATGAGTATGAAAAAGCGAAAGAAAAATGGCTGAAAGAAAAAGAAGAATCAAATAAAAAAGCCCAAGAAGAACTGGCAAAACACGTTAAATAACCAGTCTATTCAACAGGAAAAACGATAGTTTCTAAAGGAACTATCGTTTTTATATAGTTTGAAACTATAACTAGCTCTTGAAAACAAGAAAATAAGTTAGTGAAAATAAGTGGTACAATAGTTACTATAGATTTGGAGGTATTGTATGAGCAAAGAACTACACATCAACACAATTTTGGCCCAGGCGGGAATCAAGTCAGATAAGGCAACAGGTGCCTTGGTGACGCCGCTTCATTTTTCAACTACTTATCAGCATCCGGAGTTCGGTCAGTCTACGGGATTTGACTACACGCGTACTAAAAATCCAACTCGTAGTAAGGCGGAGGAGGTTTTGGCGGCAATCGAATCAGCAGATTATGCCCTAGCGACAAGCTCAGGTATGGCTGCGATTGTACTGGCCTTTAGTGTCTTTCCAGTAGGAAGTAAAGTCTTGGCTGTTCGTGATCTGTATGGGGGTTCTTTCCGTTGGTTCAACCAAGTGGAGCAGGAAGGTCGTTTCCATTTTACCTATGCCAATACTGAAGCAGAGTTGATTACTGAGCTGGAAAATGATGTGGATGTTCTCTATATTGAAACACCAACCAATCCCTTGATGTTGGAATTTGATATTGCCAAACTAGCCAAACTAGCTCATGCCAAGGGTGCCAAGGTAGTGGTGGACAATACCTTCTACAGTCCGATTTACCAACGTCCGATCGAAGATGGTGCGGATATCGTTCTTCATTCAGCCACCAAGTACTTAGCCGGGCATAATGATGTCTTAGCTGGGGTGGTTGTGACTAATAGTTTAGAACTATATGAGCAACTTTTCTACAATTTGAATACGACAGGTGCCGTCCTATCACCGTTTGATAGTTATCAGTTGATTCGTGGTCTTAAAACTCTACCTCTTCGTATGGAACGTTCTACAGCCAATGCCCAAGAAGTGGTTGCCTTTTTGAAGGATTCACCTGCTGTCAAGGAAGTGCTCTATACTGGACGTGGGGGTATGATTTCCTTTAAAGTAGTG
>NZ_KQ970235.1:1084343-1111718 GCF_001579025.1 Streptococcus oralis | reverse complement strand
TTAAAGTAGTGGATGAAAAACGTATTCCTCATATTTTAAATAGCTTGAAGGTCTTCTCATTTGCAGAAAGTTTGGGTGGGGTAGAGAGTCTGATCACCTATCCGACAACTCAGACTCATGCGGATATTCCAGCAGAAGTGCGCCATTCCTATGGCTTAACAGATGACCTCTTGCGTTTGTCTATTGGGATTGAGGATGCTAGAGATTTGATTGCGGACTTGCACCAAGCTTTGGAAGGATAAGATAGATATGGGAAAATATGATTTTACAAGCCTGCCCAATCGTTTTGGGCACCATACCTATAAATGGAAAGAAGCGGAAGCTGATCGCGAAGTTCTACCAGCCTGGATAGCAGATATGGACTTTGTGGTTTTGCCTGAGGTTCGACAAGCTGTACAAGCCTACGCAGATCAGTTGGTCTATGGCTATACCTATGCCAGTGATGCTTTGATTGAGTCGGTTCAGGACTGGGAAGCTACACAACACGGCTATCACTTTGACAAGGATGCCCTCGTCTTTATAGAGGGAGTGGTACCAGCAATTTCAACAGCCATTCAAGCCTTTACAAAAGAAGGAGAGGCTGTTCTGATTAACACACCGGTCTATCCACCTTTTGCCCGCAGTGTCAAACTGAACAATCGCAGATTGATTACCAATTCTTTGGTGGAAAAGGATGGGCTGTTTGAGATTGACTTTGACCAGTTGGAGAAGGAATTGGTGGAAGAGGATGTGAAGCTTTATATCCTTTGCAATCCCCACAATCCTGGTGGACGTGTTTGGGAAAAGGAAGTGTTAGAAAAGATTGGGCATCTCTGCCAAAAACATGGTGTTTTGTTGGTTTCAGATGAGATTCACCAAGATTTGGCCCTCTTTGGTCATAAACACCAGTCTTTTAACACCATTGATCCCGCCTTTAAAGACTTTGCCCTTATCTTGAGTAGTGCCACTAAAACATTTAATATTGCTGGGACCAAGAATTCCTATGCAGTTATTGAAAATCCAAAGCTTCGTGTGGCTTTCCAAAAACGCCAGTTGGCCAATAACCAACATGAAATCTCAGGCTTGGGGTATTTGGCGACAGAAGCTGCCTACCGTTATGGTAAGGACTGGTTAGGAGACTTAAAAGAAGTCATCGAGGACCACATTAACTATGTAGTGGATGTTTTGGGCAACGAAACCAAGATTAAGGTCATGAAACCGCAAGGTACCTACTTGATCTGGCTTGATTTTTCAGCCTATGACCTAACGGATGACCGCTTGCAAGAGCTTTTGAAGAATGAAGCCAAGGTTATCTTGAATCGAGGTTTGGACTTTGGAGAGGAGGGAACTCTTCATGCCCGCCTCAATGTGGCTATGCCGAAGTCCGTACTGGAAGAGGTTTGCCAACGCATCGTGACCACTTTTGCTACACTTTAAAAATCGAGCCTTCTAGGAGAAAAGTCTTCCTAGAAGGCTATTTTCGTAGGGGAAAATGTGGTATAATGAAAAGATAAGATAAAGGGGTAACTATGGCTAAATTGATTCCGGGAAAGTTGCGCATGGAGGGGGTTGCACTCTATGAAACAGGCAGCATTGAGATTATCAAGGAAAAAGGGAATCGCCTCTATACTCGTGTGGCGGGAGAAGACTTGCGCTACAGTTTAGAGGATGATCTGGTTTTTTGTGTTTGCGATTTTTTCCAAAAAAGAGGTTACTGTGTTCACCTCGCAGCGCTCGAGCATTATCTGAAGAATGATGAAGAAGGCCAGGTGATTTTACGAGCCTTAGAAAAAGGACATGAAGAGCAAGAAGAGGTCGAAACCAAGGTTAGTTTTGGTGGTAGTTTTTTGGAGCGGATCCAACCTCAGAAGCGAGAAAAAATCTACACTTTGTCGTCTCAAGGCCAGGTAGAAGCTGGAACCAATCGCCTCCTTTGGACTCTTCGAATCGGTTTAGTTGATAGTCAAAAATATTATGTCATTCGTGACATCCCTCTCTTTTTGAAGGTCTTGGTCCATCGAAAGCCATATATGATTGGGAAACACTATGAAAATGACTTGTCTTGGGATGCTTTTGATACAGCTAGTCAGGAAGTTCTTACTTTTTTATGTGGCTTGATTGAGGAGGGACTGAGTCAAGACCTCTTTTTCCCCAATCAAGGTCGTCACCTCTTTTTCCCTCTGACCTTTTTTGAGCAGGGAGTGGAGTTGCTGATGAATTTGGAGGATTTTCATTTTGAACACCAGATTACTAGTTATGAAAATCTTCTCTTTCATGATTTAGATCCCGATGCAGAACTGTTCTCTTTTTCTGTGCAGGAGTTTCCCGATTATTTTGAGATGGAGATTTCTGAAAGTGAGCGAGTTAACGTATTCTATGGAGGGGCAGTTCTCTTTCGTAAGGGAAATCTTTATCTCTTAAACCCTGAACAAATCAGCCTTCTAAAGGAACTCAAGGAGCTCCCTCAGGAGGAAAGCGGGAGGAAATTCCTCCAGTTTGATAACAGTGATCGTGACCGTCTAGCCGCCTGCCTGCCTTTGTTTAGACAGCTGGGCACAGTTTCTGCTCCTGAGCGCTTGCAAATCAGACCCTTTTCACCAATCTTTTACTTTGATAGGGAGGATGACGGCCGCATCCGCTTGAATATCCAGTTTGACTATGGAGATGTTAAGGTAACTAGTCGTCAACAGCTGGAACAATTACCATTTTCAAGCGATGCCGTCTTGGAAAATCAGCTATTTCAAGTCTGTTTAGGGGCTGGTTTTGAGGCTGATTTTCAGTCTTGGAGACAGGCTTTGAAGCCAGAAGTGGTTTATTCTTTCTTTTACCATACGATTCCAGCTTTTGAGAAGTTGGGTCAGGTTTTCTTGTCTGATGAGATGAATCAGCTCTACAGCGTCCAAGCTCCTCAGGTTCAGATTGAGTCCAAGGGAGGATTATTGGAAATCCAATTTGATTTCCAAGGGATTGCCCAAGAAGAGATTGACCAAGCTCTTAAAGCCCTGACCAGCAATCAGGATTTCTATATCAGTTCTTCTGACCAAGTGTACTTTTTTGATGAGGAAACCAAGCAGATTCGTCAAAATTTGCAGGAACTGGGGGTTGAGCTAAAAGATGGTTCTTTTCAGGCGCGAAAATCTCTGGCTTATAGCCTTTCTCAGCTTTTTGAAGGTCAAGATAGGATCTCCTTCTCAGAGGAATTTCAGCATTTAGCTCATGATTTGACCCATCCAGAGGATTTTCCTTTGGGAGATATACAGGTTCAGGCGAGTTTGAGAGATTATCAGGAAAAGGGTGTTCGTTGGCTCCAGATGCTTCATCACTATGGCTTTGGTGGCATCCTAGCCGATGATATGGGACTGGGAAAAACATTGCAAACCATTGCTTTTTTGACTAGTCAGGTGACAGAAGATAGTCGGGTCTTGATTTTAGCGCCGTCAGGTTTAATCTACAACTGGGCAGATGAATTCAGGAAATTTGCCCCACAGTTGGATTTGGCTGTCGTTCATGGTTTGAAAGCGAATCGAGAAGCGATTCTTTCTGAAAATCACCAAATCTATGTGACTAGCTATGCAACCTTTCGTCAAGACAGCGAGCTTTATCAAGAGATGGCTTTTGATTTTCTCTTCTTAGATGAAGCTCAGGTCATGAAAAATGCCCAAACCAAGATTGCTCAGAGTTTGCGCCAGTTTGTGGTGCCAGCAGTTTTTGCTTTGTCAGGTACACCCATCGAAAATCATTTAGGAGAGTTGTGGTCTATCTTCCAAATTGTGCTTCCGGGGCTCTTACCAAGTAAAAAGGAGTTTATGAAATTACCGGCTGACCGAGTCGCGCAGTTTATCAAGCCTTTCGTCATGAGGCGTAAGAAAGAAGAAGTTCTTACAGAACTACCTGACCTGATCGAAGTCGTCTATAAAAATGAACTGGAAGACCAACAGAAGGCCATCTATCTCGCCCAGTTGCAACAGATGCGAGACCGCCTAGCGCAAGTGACCGATCAAGAATTCCAGAGAAGCCGGGTAGAAATTTTATCTGGCCTCATGCGATTGCGCCAGATCTGCGATACGCCTGCCCTCTTCATGGACGATTACCAGGGAGCCAGTGGTAAACTCGATAGTCTCCGAGATTTATTGCTACAAGTGGCTGATGGTGGGCATCGGGTCTTGATTTTCTCCCAGTTCAAAGGAATGTTAGAAAAAATTGAGCAAGAACTCCCAGACTTGGGCTTGACCTCCTTCAAAATCACAGGTTCAACTCCTGCTCATGACAGACAGGAGATGACCAAGGCCTTTAACCAAGGGGAAAGAGATGCCTTTCTCATCTCCCTTAAGGCGGGTGGTGTTGGTCTCAATCTAACGGGAGCTGATACGGTTATTTTGGTTGACCTTTGGTGGAATCCTGCTGTCGAAGCCCAGGCTATCGGAAGAGCACACCGAATGGGGCAGGAGCAGATGGTCGAGGTCTATCGTTTGATTACCAAGGGGACCATTGAAGAAAAAATCCAAGAACTTCAAGAACAAAAGAAACATTTGGTTTCCCAAGTTTTAGATGGTACGGAGTCGCGTGCGAGTCTCAGTCTGGCAGAAATTCGTGAAATTTTGGGAATTTCTGAAGCCAGCACTTGAAAAATCAAGACAATACGCTATAATGAAGTGTTGAAAGGAAATACAAAATGAAACAAGATCGATTTCCATTGGTGTCAGATGATGAGATCATGCTGACCAAAATGCCAGTCATGGACTTGTACGATGAGTCAGACTTTATTAGCAATATCAAAGGTGATTACCGCGATAAAAACTATTTGGAATGGTCTCCTATCAATGAGGAAGAAACCGTAGTTTCTCCAGTGGTTAATAAGGAGTCAAAGCCGAGCCCAGAACCTAAAAAAGTTGAAAAAACGTATGCTGAGTTGGCTCGAGAAGAAGCGCGTGCGGACTTGAAGAAGAAACGCTCAGCCAAGTATTTGACTCAAGATGTTAGTCATACTAGACGACACAATGGTTCAACACTTGTTCGTCAAGGAAACCAACCAACAGCACCATTTCAAAAGGAAAATCCAGGTGAGTTTGCCAAATTTAGTAAAAACTTGAGTCAGTCTCACTATATCTTAGCTGAGGAGGTTGGCCAAGTGGCGAATCCAACTCCGAAAACCCAAACGGAAAAAGCTAAAAAGAACAACTATGATTTTCTAAAGAAGAGTCAGATCTATAATAAAAAGAATAAGCAAACGGAACAGGAACGTCAGGTTGCCCAAGAGTTGAATCTGACAAGAATTACTGAGTAGGGGAGAAAAGCATGTCAAAAACATATCATTTTATTGGAATCAAGGGATCAGGGATGAGTGCCCTAGCCTTGATGTTGCACCAAATGGGACACAAGGTTCAAGGTTCAGACGTTGAAAAATACTACTTTACTCAACGTGGTCTAGAGCAGGCAGGGATTGCCATTCTTCCTTTTGATGAAAAGAACCTACAAGGTGATGTGGAGATTATCGCTGGGAATGCCTTCCGTCCAGATAACAACGTTGAAATAGCCTATGCAGATCAAAATGGTATCAGCTACAAACGTTACCACGAATTCCTAGGTAGCTTTATGCGCGACTTTGTCAGCATGGGAGTGGCAGGAGCACATGGAAAAACTTCAACGACAGGTATGCTGTCACATGTCTTGTCTCACATCACAGACACCAGCTTCTTGATTGGTGATGGGACAGGTCGCGGCTCAGCCAATGCCAAATATTTTGTCTTTGAATCAGACGAATATGAGCGCCATTTCATGCCTTACCACCCAGAATACTCTATCATCACCAACATTGACTTTGACCATCCAGACTACTTTACAAGTCTAGAGGACGTTTTCAATGCCTTTAACGACTATGCCAAACAAATTACCAAAGGTTTGTTTGTATACGGTGAAGATCCTGAGTTGCGTAAGATCACAGCCAATGCGCCAATCTATTACTATGGATTTGAAGCTGAGGACAATGACTTTGTAGCTAGTGATCTCCTTCGTTCTACGACTGGATCAACATTCACCGTTCACTTCCGTGGTCAAGAATTGGGTCAATTCCACATTCCAACCTTTGGTCGTCACAATATCATGAATGCGACAGCTGTTATCGGATTGCTTTACACAGCTGGATTTGACTTGAACTTGGTCCGTGAACACTTGAAAACATTTGCCGGTGTTAAGCGTCGTTTCACTGAAAAAATCGTCAATGATACAGTGATTATTGATGACTTTGCCCACCATCCAACAGAAATCATTGCAACCTTGGATGCGGCTCGTCAGAAATATCCAAGCAAGGAAATCGTGGCAATCTTCCAACCGCATACCTTTACTAGAACCATTGCCTTGTTGGACGAATTTGCCCATGCTTTGAATCAAGCAGACGCCGTCTACCTAGCGCAAATCTATGGATCAGCCCGTGAAGTGGACCATGGTGATGTCAAAGTAGAAGACTTAGCCAATAAAATCAACAAGAAACACCAGGTTATCACTGTTGAAAATGTCTCTCCACTCCTAGACCATGACAATGCTGTTTACGTCTTTATGGGTGCAGGAGACATCCAAACCTATGAATATTCATTTGAACGTCTCTTGTCTAACTTGACAAGCAACGTCCAATAAGGAAAACAGATGGAAATTCCAATCACTATAAGGCAAGCTACCTTATCAGATTTAGAAGAAATGTTGGCGATTGAAGAAGCCAATCCTTCATCAGAAGAGTCACTTAGCCGCCAATCTTTAGAAGAGAGTATCCGCAAGACTGCGGGTACCTTTCTTGTAGCTGGGGATGAAAATCAGCTCGTGGGCTATGTTTTGGGAGAAGCTCAGTCTATTCATCCCAAATGGATAGAAGTAAAATCCTTGACTATTCATCCTGACCATTGGGGACAGGGGCTGGGAACTCTTCTTCTTGCAGCCTTGAAACAGGTGACAGTCGAACTAGATTATCAAGGTATTCTTTTGCAGAGTCCTGATGAACTACTATCATATTTTGAAATGAATGGCTTTGTTGAAGAAGAAGTGATAGAGAGTCATTATGGCAGTGGTTCTGAGTGGTATCTGATTTGGGCTAATCCTTTTTATCAGGAGGAAATATGAAAATCAGACAAGCAAGATTTTCAGATTTAGATCGGATTATAGAGATAGAGTTAGAGAATTTCTCCCTTGAGGAAGCCATTCCTCGTTCCGTCTTTGAGGCCCATTTGCGGGAAATTCAGACCAGTTTTCTGGTAGCTGAAAAAGAGGGGCGTATTCTTGGTTATATCGAAGGTCCAGTCGTTCCGCACCGCCATCTACATGATCAGTCCTTTACAGAAAAAATAAAAGACTATAGTCATCAACCTGGAGGTTATATTTCTGTGACTTGCCTATCTATTGCCAAGGAAGCACAAGCTTTGGGAGTGGGGAAAAGACTATTAAAGGCTCTGAAAGAAGTCGCTTTAGAACATGAACGAGAGGGTATTAATCTGACATGTCATGACTACCTTATCGCCTATTATGAAAAACATGGCTTTGTTAATGAAGGAATATCTCAGTCAAGCTTTGCTGGGGAAACATGGTATGATATGGTCTGGCAGCCTGAAAATAAAGAAAACTAGCTAGGGAATGCCCTAGTTGGTTGCTTTTCTGCGACTTTTAAGATATAATATTATGGATTGTCAACAAGGAGGTAATGCTTTTGACTGAAAAATCAAGAGAAGAAGAAAAATTAAGCTTTAAAGAGCAGATTCTACGTGATTTAGAAAGAGTAAAAGAACAAGATAGAAGAGAGAAAGAAGTAGAGATTCCAAATCTGACGGCTTCATCATCTCCAGCTAGTTCAGCAACTCCTTCAGATCTTGAACCAGAAACATCAACAGAAGAGTTGATGGCTGATTCCCTGTCTGTTGTCGATAAAATCTTAAAGAATGCACCAAGTGTTCCTCCACTTTCAAGTGCTAGTACTGATGAAACGGATGGACAAGAAGAGAAAGAGATTAGACAGCCAATCATTGATAAGATTGAAGTTGTAGAATCTGAAGAACCTCTAGTAGAGCCGATTCATCTGGCTGAAGAACCTGTAGTGGAATCCGTTCAACCTAAGGTAGAACCAGTTGAGCTTAAACCCGAAGAAAAAGAATTTAACGACACTCCGACTAAGGTTGCCGTAACCTATAAAACAGAAGACAAGAAAGAGGAAATTACCCCAGGAATGCCTGAAAGAGTTGAGCCTGTTTCTACAGAATCTAGCAGTGGATTAGCTGATGCTCCACGTCGTAGTCGTCGTCAAGGTGCAACATCAACTAAGAAAAAATCAAAAGCCAAAGGTTGCCTAGTAACAGTTCTAGTTCTCCTAGTACTCGTTGCAGTTGGTGGTTATTTTGGTTATGGTTATGTGCAAGATTCCTTGAAACCTGTGGATGCGAGCTCTAAGGACTACGTAACGGTTCAAATCCCAGACGGTGCAAATGTTCAAGAAATTGGAAGCACCTTGGAAAAATCTGGTCTGGTTAAACATGGACTGATCTTTAGCCTTTATGCTAAATACTATAGCCATGCCAACTTGAAGTCAGGTTATTACAACTTGAAGAAGAGTATGAGTACGGATGAGTTGATTCAAGAATTGGAAAAAGGTGGGACTCCTGAAGCTCAGGCACCTGTTCTTGCAAACTTGACCATTCCAGAAGGCTATACATTAGAGCAAATCGCTCAAACAGTAGGACAACTTCAAGGTGAATTTAAAGAACCTCTTACTGCGGACGCTTTCTTGGCAAAAGCTCAAGATGAGACCTTTATCTCACAATTAGTAGCCAAGTATCCAAACCTACTTGGAAGTCTTCCAACAAAAGACAGTGGCGTTCGTTATCGTCTTGAAGGCTACCTTTTCCCAGCTACCTATACGATCAAAGACAGTTCAACTGTTGAAAGTTTGATTGATGAGATGGTGGCTGCTATGGATAAGGCTATGTCACCATATTACGCTACGATCAAAGAAAAGAATCTGACAGTTAATGAATTGCTCAGCATTGCTTCTCTTGTCGAAAAAGAAGGAGCTAAGACCGAAGACCGCAAGAAAATCGCAGGTGTCTTCTATAACCGCTTGAATGCCGGTATGCCACTTCAAAGTAATATCGCTATTCTATATGCTCAAGGAAAACTTGGTCAAAAGATCAGTCTAGCGGATGATGCTGGAATTGATACAACGATTGATTCACCATACAATGTTTATACACACCTTGGCCTCATGCCTGGACCGGTTGATAGCCCAAGTTCGGATGCGATTGAAGCAAGTGTAAACCAGACAAAGAGTGAGTACTTGTACTTTGTAGCTAATGTAGAAGATGGTAAAGTATACTTTGCAACAACAAAAGAAGAACATGATCAAAACGTTGCAGAGCATATCAATAGCAAATTACCCCAATCAAGTAGTTCAAACTAAAATTATGTGGTTTTCCACATAATTTTGTTTTAAAAACCTAATAGAAAAAGAAAGTTGAGAAAAATGGCAGAAAAAACTTACCCAATGACCCTTGAAGAAAAGGAAAAACTTGAAAAAGAATTAGAAGAATTGAAACTCGTTCGACGTCCTGAAGTCGTAGAGCGTATCAAGATTGCTCGTTCCTATGGAGACCTTTCAGAAAATAGTGAGTATGAAGCAGCGAAAGATGAACAAGCTTTTGTTGAAGGACAAATTTCAAGTCTAGAAACAAAAATTCGTTATGCTGAAATTGTTAATAGCGATGCAGTTGCCCAAGATGAGGTAGCAATCGGTAAAACAGTAACAATCCAAGAAGTCGGTGAAGACGAAGAAGAGGTCTACATCATCGTCGGTTCTGCAGGTGCAGATGCTTTTGCTGGTAAAGTATCAAATGAAAGTCCGATTGGCCGTGCTTTGATTGGCAAGAAGACTGGCGATACTGCAACGATTGAAACACCAGTTGGTAGCTATGATGTCAAAATCTTAAAGGTTGAGAAAACAGCCTAAATAGGATGAAAAAGGAGTAGTGAAGGTTTTGCCTTGCTCAACTCCTTTTTGGTTTTTTTGGATAAAAAGGAGACTATATGAGTTCAAATAAGAAGAAAAATAAAATGGAGCGTGGTTTAACTAATCGCCATGTTCAGGTGATGGCCATTGCGGGAACAATCGGAACAGGACTTTTCCTAGGTGCTGGTCGCTCTATCAGCCTTACTGGACCTTCTATCATTCTGATTTATATGATCACAGGAGCCTTTATGTTTTTGATGATGAGGGCTGTTGGGGAGATGCTGTATCAGGATCCCGAACAACATACCTTTATCAACTTTATCACCCGTCATTTGGGGAAAGGCTGGGGATATTTCTCAGTTTGGTCTTATTGGTTGTCAGTTGTCTTTATCGGTATGGCAGAAATCACTGCCATCTCAGACTATGTCCGCTTCTGGTTTCCCACATGGCCTAGCTGGATGATTCAGCTTGTCTTTTTAACGATTTTGGCTTTGGTCAACCTGATTACGGTTAAGCTCTTTGGAGAAGTCGAGTTTTGGTTTGCTATGGTCAAGATTGTGGCGATTTTAGCCATGATTGCCACTGGGGTCTTTATGGTTTTGACAGGCTTTAAGACACCGCATGGTGTTGCAAGTTTGGCAAATATCAGCGACCAGTTCTCTCTTTTTCCAAATGGAGTTATGAACTTTGTCATGGCCTTTCAAATGGTATTTTTTGCCTATCTGATGATTGAGTTTATCGGGGTGACAACTTCTGAAACAAAGAACCCTCGTCAGGTCTTGCCCAAAGCTGTTAAGGAAATTCCTCTCAGAATTATCTTCTTCTATGGGGGAGCTCTCATTGCGATTATGGCCATCATTCCTTGGTCTTATCTTAATTCTTCAGATTCTCCATTTGTAACGGTCTTTGAACTGGCAGGGATCAAGTGGGCAGCAGCTCTGATTAACTTTGTTGTCTTGACATCAGCAGCGTCTGCTCTTAACTCAACTCTCTACTCAACAGGGAGACACTTATATCAGATTGCCCATGATTCGCCAAATCGTTTCTTAAAGGCCACTAAGGTCGATACCCTTTCTCGTCACAATGTTCCGCAAAATGCCATCATTGCCTCAGCGATCTTGATTGCTCTGGCAGCCTTTATCAACGTGCTACCAGGTGTTTCAGATGCTTTTGCTTTGATCACAGCATCCTCATCAGGTGTTTACATCGCTATTTATATCTTGATTATGGTGGCTCATCTCAAATACCGCAAGTCACAAGATTTCATGGCTGATGGCTACCTCATGCCTCAGTATCGCTTGCTTAATCCCCTAACTATTCTCTTTTTTGTCTTTGTTTTTGTGACTCTCTTTTTGCAAGAGTCCACTTTCATGGGGGCAGTTGGTTCTGCCATCTGGATCCTTGTTTTTGGGGTTTATAGTCAGTGGAAATTTAGAAAATAAATCATGAACTCATCAACTCTGTTTGGTGAGTTTTTCTAGTTTGACAGTCCATCGAAATAAGACTATAATCAAGCTGTGGTAGTTTATTAGGAGGTTTGGATGCACGTTAGATTGGAAAATAAGGAGTCGCATAAAGCGCAGGAAATAGGGGATTTGATTCGTGCTTATAATCGTTCCAAAAGAGAAGAGGCTGAGAGCGAGCCACTGAATCTTTATCTCGAAGACGAAAAGGGCAATCTCATGGCGGGCTTAGTAGCTGAGACTTTCGGAAATTGGCTGGAAATCGAATATTTGTTTGTGAAAGAGGAATTACGGGGACAAGGAATCGGTTCGAAACTATTGCAGCGAGCTGAAAGTGAAGCTAAGAAACGAAACTGTCGTTTTGCTTTTGTCAATACTTACCAGTTTCAAGCGCCAGATTTTTATAAAAGACTTGGTTACAAGGAAGTCTTTACCTTGCAAGACTATCCCTACACAGGGCAAAGATACTATTACCAAAAGGATTTGTGACCTAGACTTCTTTCTTTTGGAGAGGAACTTAGCTAAGTATCAAACAAGAACGAATACTCTTTATCATGTAAGATGGTAGAGAGTTTTTTGTTAATAAAATCTTACAAAATGACATCTATATATTGCATTAAGTTAGATATATGGTATAATATATTTAAAAAGAAGCGCAACTTTTTAAAAATGTGAAGGAGGACGCTAGTGGCTAAAAATTTAAAATTAAAATTAGCTCGTGTGGAGCGTGATTTAACACAAGGTGATTTGGCAGAAGCTGTGGGTGTTACTAGGCAGACTATAGGCTTGATTGAAGCTGGGAAATACAATCCTAGTCTCTCCCTCTGTCAGTCCATTTGCAGATGCTTAGGCAAAACTTTAGACCAACTATTTTGGGAGGAAGAAGATGAAAAATAGAAAAAAACTTGTGATCAAAGATGAACGTACGGAAAAATTGGACGGAAACATTTCAGGAGAAATTCTCTTGGGAATGTGCCTATTTTTGGCACTGGAAATTTTTGCCAAAGTTTATATTTTCAATTTAACACTTTTGTCCTATTTACCAGAATTACTTTTATTGATTGGAGTCGGTTTGTATGCCATCATTCGCCGCATGTATGTTGGAATTGACATTCGAGATATTGTTGAGAATACTGGAAAAGAAAGAATTTTATCTGCTTTGGGATTTTCTATAGTGGTTTTATTGATTGATATCGTAGGCAATCGCGAGGAACTGGTCAATCTATTGACTTGGAAGTACTCCCTAAAAGTGCTTCTAGCAGTTATCATCTATCTCGTTGGGAGTTTTTCTATGGATAGAGTTATCCTATACTTGAATCGCAGAAATCAGCAAGTTTGGGAGGAAGAAGATGAAAAATAAATTTTTTTATTATCAATTACTAGACGAAAGAGAAGAACAACTGATCAACAGAGCTGGGACAGAGTCTTTTTATATGTTTATCGGGCTCATTCTGCTAAGCTATTTGGTGGCTGTATTAGTACCTGCTCTTTTTAATCCTAATATTCTTCTGGTTACCCTTCTTTTAGGAATTTTCTTCTTTTTCAATCGTGCACGACAACTTGGAGTGACCTACTATAGTCGTTTTCATTTTACGATTGGAGGGTGTTTGCTGGTAACTCTCGCTATTACGACTCTCTTGATGTTGGAGAATTATCAATTCAATATCGAAATTTATCAGCACAATCCTTTGAACGTTAAATACTTGTCTGCTTGGGTCATTACTTATCTGATTTACCTGCCTTGGGTTTTTATCGGCAATCTCGGCCTTAAAAGTTATGGCGAATGGGCCCAAAAAAAGTTTGAGAAAGATATGGATGAACTGGAGAATGGAGAATAGCTTGTTAGCTTTTTATCAATCTTGGTAAAATGTGTTATAATAGTACTAATTTATCGGATGGTGTGAAAGTGGTAGAATACGTTCATACCTTTGTAAAGTAGGAAGAAGGAAAACAGATGTATCCAGATGATAGTTTGACATTGCACACGGACTTGTACCAGATTAACATGATGCAAGTTTACTTTGACCAAGGAATTCACAATAAAAAGGCGGTCTTTGAAGTTTATTTCCGCCAGCAACCGTTTAATAACGGCTATGCGGTTTTTGCTGGTTTGGAAAGAATTGTACATTATCTTAAAGACTTACGCTTTTCAGATAGCGATATTGACTACTTGAAGTCGCTTGGCTATCATGGAGAATTCTTGGATTACCTACGAAATCTCAAGTTAGAACTAACGGTTCGTTCTGCTCAGGAAGGGGACTTGGTTTTTGCTAATGAGCCGATTGTACAGGTAGAAGGTCCTCTAGCCCAATGCCAGTTGGTCGAAACGGCTCTCTTAAACATCGTTAACTTTCAAACCTTGATAGCGACCAAGGCAGCACGTATTCGTTCGGTCATTGAAGATGAACCCTTGATGGAATTCGGGACACGTCGTGCGCAAGAAATGGATGCAGCTATCTGGGGAACACGCGCAGCCGTGATTGGTGGAGCCAACGGAACTAGCAATGTGCGAGCAGGGAAGCTCTTTGGCATTCCTGTCTTGGGTACTCATGCTCATGCCTTGGTACAGGTTTATGGAAACGACTATGAAGCCTTCAAGGCTTATGCGTCAACCCATCGTGACTGTGTCTTTCTAGTAGATACATATGATACGCTTCGCATCGGTGTGCCAGCTGCTATTCAGGTAGCTCGTGAACTGGGAGACAAGATTAATTTTAAAGGCGTTCGTATCGACTCTGGGGATATTGCCTACATTTCCAAGAAAGTCCGTCAGCAACTAGACGAGGCCGGATTCACAGAGGCAAAGATCTATGCTTCTAATGACCTCGATGAAAATACCATCCTAAACCTCAAAATGCAACACGCTAAGATTGATGTCTGGGGGGTGGGTACCAAGCTGATTACAGCCTATGATCAGCCAGCTCTTGGAGCAGTATATAAGATTGTAGCTATCGAAGATGAAACTGGTAAGATGCGCAATACCATCAAGCTTTCAAGTAATGCTGAAAAAGTATCGACCCCAGGTAAGAAGCAGGTATGGCGCATTACCAGCCGTGAAAAAGGCAAGTCAGAAGGTGACTACATTACTTATGATGGTGTGGATGTGAGCGGCATGACTGAAATCAAGATGTTCCATCCAACTTATACCTACATCAAAAAGACCGTTCGTAATTTTGATGCCGTTCCTCTCTTGGTGGACATCTTCAAAGAAGGAACATTAGTTTACAACTTGCCTAGTTTGACTGACATTCAAGCCTATGCTCGTAAGGAATTCGACAAGCTATGGGATGAATACAAGCGCGTGCTCAATCCGCAACATTACCCAGTAGATTTGGCGCGTGATATTTGGCAAGATAAGATGGACTTGATCGACAAGATGCGCAAGGAAGCCCTTGGCGAAGGAGAAGAAGAATGAGTTTGCAAGAGACCATCATCCAGCAACTAGGTGTCAAGCCAGTGATTGACGCCCAGGAAGAAATCCGTCGTTCCATTGACTTCTTAAAGAGATACTTGAAAAAACACCCCTTCCTTAAAACCTTTGTACTAGGGATTTCTGGGGGTCAGGACTCAACCTTGGCAGGGCGTTTGGCACAATTAGCGATGGAAGAAATGCGAGCAGAGACAGGAGATGACAGCTACCAATTTATCGCTGTCCGCCTGCCATATGGCGTGCAAGTTGATGAGGCAGATGCACAAAAAGCTCTTGCTTTCATCCAGCCAGATGTTAGCTTGGTTGTGAATATCAAGGAATCAGCTGATGCCATGGCAGCTGCAGTTGAAGCGACAGGAAGTCCTGTTTCAGACTTTAATAAGGGCAATATCAAGGCTCGTAGCCGTATGATTGCTCAATATGCCCTTGCGGGTGCCCATAGCGGAGCGGTCATTGGAACAGATCATGCTGCAGAAAATATCACAGGCTTTTTTACCAAGTTTGGTGACGGTGGTGCAGACATTCTCCCTCTTTACCGCCTCAATAAACGCCAAGGAAAACAACTCTTGAAGGAGCTTGGTGCAGACCCAGCCCTTTATGAAAAAATCCCAACAGCAGACCTAGAAGAAGACAAACCAGGTATTGCAGACGAAGTCGCCCTCGGAGTTACTTATGAAGAGATTGATGACTACCTAGAAGGAAAAACAATCAGCTCAGAAGCCCAAGCAACTATCGAAAACTGGTGGCACAAAGGCCAACACAAACGCCACCTACCAATCACCGTATTTGATGACTTTTGGGAGTAAAAAGGTCCGGGGGACCTTTTTAGCTTCTTGCCTTGAAACTCGAGAGCAAGAATAACCTCCACTGGAGATTTTTACCCTGAGCCTAGAAATGAGAAAGCGAGGAAGGTCCTGTGGACCTTTTTAGCTTGAGCCTTAAGCTTAGAAAGCGAGGTAACATTATGAAAGCAATCGGTACGCAAATATTACAGACAGAACGTTTGATTTTGAGAAGATTTGTGGAGAGTGATGCGGAAGCCATGTTTCAAAATTGGGCTTCGTCTGCTGAGAATCTGACCTATGTCACCTGGGATCCTCATCCTGATGTCGAGGTGACTCGGAACTCGATTCGAAATTGGGTTGCATCCTATACTAATCCCAACTATTACAAATGGGCCATTTGTCTCAAAGAGAACCCAGAGCATGTGATAGGAGATATCAGCATCATTGAAATGCACGAGGAAGATTTAAGTTGTGAAATTGGCTATGTTTTAGGAAAAATCTATTGGGGCCGAGGTATGATGACAGAGGCCTTGAAAGCTGTGTTAGATTTTTGTTTTACTCAAGCAGGCTTTCAAAAAGTCAGAGCTCGTTACGCTAGTCTCAATCTAGCTTCAGGCCGTGTTATGGAAAAAGCGGGAATGTCTTATCTAAAAACCATTGCCAATGGTGTGGAGAGAAAAGACTACGTTGCGGACCTTATTTATTACCAGATAAGTAGGGAGGACAGGTGATTCTCTTTTCTGTTTCTACCAAAGTCAGACCTTGTCTGGCTTTTTTTGTGCCAGATTTCTAAATAAACTGATTAAATTCCTATTTTTCCCTATCATTGTCCCTGTTTTTTCTGGAGTTTTGGGGATATAATAGACCTATCAAATCAAAGAATGGAGGAAGGCAATGGACAATGTAATCTTTTTTATTAGTGTTTTTCTTGCTGGAATTCTTTCCTTCTTTTCTCCTTGTATTTTACCCTTGTTGCCAGTCTATGCGGGGGTCTTGTTGGATGATAAGAATGATGCTCAGGCTTCTAGTGGAAAATTTTCAATCTCACTTGTTAGTTTATTGCGAACTTTGGCCTTTATAGCGGGGATTTCTTTTATCTTTATCTTACTGGGTTATGGAGCTGGTTTTTTAGGCAATTTGCTGTATGCTTCTTGGTTTCAGTATGTGACAGGTGCGATTATCATTCTCTTGGGCTTGCACCAGATGGATGTTTTACATTTGCAGGGGCTCTACAAGGAAAGAAGGCTACAATTAAAGAGACAGGATCAAAACGCTAACGGCTATAGTCAGGCATTTTTACTGGGGTTGACCTTTAGTTTTGCTTGGACGCCATGTGTAGGGCCGGTTCTGGGGTCTGTTTTGGCCTTAGCGGCTTCAGGTGGCTCAGGTGCTTGGCAGGGAGCTGGTCTCATGTTGCTTTACACGCTGGGTTTGGCGCTACCATTTTTAGTTCTAGCTCTTGCCTCCAGCTATGTTTTGAAACATTTCCGAAAACTTCATCCCTACCTCGGGACCCTCAAAAAAGTGGGTGGTTTCCTCATTATCGTGATGGGAATTTTGGTGCTTTTGGGGAATGCTTCCATTTTGACTACATTATTTGAATAGAGAGGAAAAAGAAATGAAAAAATGGCAAACATGTCTCCTTGGAGTAGGCTCAATCTGTTGCTTGGCAGCCTGTTCGGCTAAAAACATGGCAGACGAGTCTACTATGAAGGAGCAATCCAAAACAGAACAAGTTAGTTCACAAACTGCGACTAAAGGTCAGGCGGTTGCTGATTTTGAACTGATGGGAGTAGATGGTAAGACCTATCGTTTATCTGATTACAAGGGCAAGAAAGTCTATCTTAAATTCTGGGCTTCTTGGTGTTCCATCTGTCTAGCCAGTCTTCCAGATACCGATGAAATCGCTAAGGATGCTGGTGATGACTATGTAGTTTTGACAGTGGTCTCTCCTGGTCACAAGGGGGAGCAATCTGAAGCGGACTTTAAGAATTGGTACAAGGGCTTGGATTATAAAAATTTCCCAGTTCTAATTGATCCATCAGGTAAACTCTTGGAAAGTTATGGTGTTCGTTCTTATCCGACTCAAGCCTTTATAGACAAGGAAGGCAAGCTGGTCAAAACGCAACCAGGTTTTATGGATAAGGAAATGATTTTAAAAGAATTGAAAGAAATGGGGTAGAGAAAGGCTATGAATGATAAAGTTAAACTTTTTGTCTTGGCAGGGGTCATTCTCCTAGCCATAACCGGTTTCTATTTCCTATTGATGCGAAATGCAGGGCAGACAGATAGCTCGCAAATTGAGAAAGCATCCGTTAGCCAAGGAGCAAAAACAGTGAAAAAAACAGAAGTGAGCAAAGACGCAGACTTGCACGAAATTTATCTAGCTGGAGGTTGTTTCTGGGGAGTGGAGGAATACTTCTCACGCGTGCCTGGAGTGACCGATGCCGTTTCAGGCTATGCAAACGGAAGAGGGGAAACAACCAAGTACGAATTGATTAACCAAACAGGACATGCGGAGACTGTCCATGTTACTTATGATGCTAATCAAATTTCCCTCAAGGAAATCCTGCTTCATTACTTCCGCATTATCAATCCAACCAGCAAAAATAAACAAGGAAATGATGTGGGGACTCAGTATCGTACTGGTGTTTATTACACAGATGACAAGGATTTGGAAGTAATCAACCAAGTCTTTGATGAAGTTGCTAAAAAATATGACCAACCTCTGGCAGTTGAAAAGGAAAACTTGAAGAATTTTGTGGTGGCTGAGGATTATCACCAAGACTACCTCAAGAAAAATCCAAATGGTTACTGTCATATCAATGTCAATCAGGCTGCCTACCCCGTCATCGATGCCAGCAAATATCCTAAACCAAGTGATGAGGAATTGAAAAAGACCTTGTCACCTGAGGAGTACGCAGTTACCCAGAAAAATCAAACAGAACGAGCTTTTTCAAACCGCTACTGGGATAAATTTGAATCCGGTATCTATGTGGATGTGGCCACTGGCGAACCTCTCTTTTCATCAAAGGATAAGTTTGAGTCTGGTTGTGGCTGGCCTAGTTTCACCCAACCAATTAGTCCAGATGTTGTCACTTATAAGGAAGATAAGTCTTACAATATGACGCGCATGGAAGTGAGAAGCCGAGTTGGAGATTCTCACCTTGGCCATGTCTTTACAGATGGGCCTCAGGACAAGGGTGGCTTGCGCTACTGTATCAATAGTCTTTCTATCCGATTTATTCCCAAAGACCAAATGGAAGAAAAAGGCTATGCTTATTTACTAGATTATGTTGATTAAGAAGTCTTTCCTAAGCAGTTAGAGGAGAATTTTGCTATACTGATACTAGTAAGTGACAAAGGAGTAGAGCATGACCTACACAATCTTAATCGTAGAGGATGAATATCTAGTAAGACAAGGCTTGACCAAGCTGGTCAATGTAGCAGCCTACGATATGGAGATCATCGGTCAGGCTGAAAATGGAAGACAGGCTTGGGACTTGATTCAAAAGCAGGTGCCAGACATCATTTTAACCGATATCAACATGCCTCAGCTAAATGGCATCCAGTTGGCCAGTCTGGTACGAGAAACCTATCCACAAGTTCATTTGGTCTTTTTGACAGGTTACGGTGATTTTGATTATGCCTTGTCTGCTGTCAAACTAGGTGTGGATGACTACCTGCTCAAGCCCTTTTCTCGTCAGGATATTGAGGAAATGTTGGGGAAAATCAAGCAAAAACTAGACAAGGAAGAAAAGGAAGAGCAGTTACAAGATTTATTAACCGATAAGTTTGAGGGAAATATTGCTCAGAAGATCCAGTCTCATCTAGCTGACAGTCAGTTTAGTTTGAAGTCTTTGGCCAGTGACCTAGGTTTTAGTCCGACTTATTTGAGTTCCTTGATTAAGAAAGAGTTGGGCCTACCTTTTCAGGATTACCTGGTGAGAGAGCGTGTCAAACAAGCCAAGCTCTTGCTTCTGACCTCAGATTTAAAGATTTATGAGATAGCCGAAAAGGTTGGTTTTGAAGATATGAACTACTTTACCCAACGCTTTAAACAGATTGCAGGTGTGACCCCTCGTCAGTTTAAGAAGGGGGAAGGTCAATGAAGCGTTCTTCTCTCCTAGTCAGAATGGTTATTTCCATCTTTCTGGTCTTTCTCATTCTCCTAGCTCTGGTTGGGACTTTCTACTATCAATCTAGTTCTTCAGCCATTGAGGCTACCATTGAAGGCAATAGCCAAACGACTATCAGTCAGGCTAGCCACTTTATCCAGTCTTATATCAAAAAATTAGAAACCACCTCGTCTGGTTTGACCCAGCAGAAGGATGTGTTGGCCTATGCTGAGAATCCCAGTCAAGATAAGGTCGAGGAAATCCGAGATCTATTTTTGACCATCTTAAAGGCTGACCAGGACTTGAAAACGATGGTACTGGTTACCAAATCCGGTCAGGTTATTTCTACAGATGACAGTGTGCAGATGAAAACCTCCTCTGATATGATGGCTGAGGATTGGTACCAAAAGGCCATTCATCAGGGAGCTAAGCCAGTTTTAACCCCAGCTCGTAAATCAGATAGTCAATGGGTCATTTCTGTTACTCAGGAACTTGTTGATGCAAAGGGGGGCAATCTTGGCGTACTTCGTTTGGATATTTCCTACGAAACTCTGGAAGCCTATCTCAACCAACTCCAGTTGGGCCAGCAGGGCTTTGCCTTTATCATCAATGAAAAGCATGAATTTGTCTACCATCCTAAACGTACTGTCTATAGCTCAGCGAGTGAAATGGAGGCCATGAAACCCTACATCGAGACGGGGCAGGGCTATACGCTGGACCATCAATCCTACGTTAGTCAGGAAAAGATTGCAGGGACTGATTGGACGGTTATAGGCGTGTCTTCGTTGGAGAAGTTAGACCAGGTTCGGAGTCAACTCATGTGGACCTTGCTTGGTGCTAGTGCCTTATCTCTTCTTGCCTGTCTCTGCTTGGTGTGGTTCAGTCTCAAACGCTGGATTGCCCCTTTGAAGGATCTGAGAGAAACCATGCTGGAAATTGCTTCTGGTACACAAAATCTTCGAGCCAAAGAAGCTGGCGCCTATGAACTGAGAGAAGTGACTCGCCAGTTTAATGCTATGTTGGATCAGATTGATCAGTTGATGGCAGATGTGCGCAGGCAGGAAGAAGCAACCCGGCAGTATGAACTTCAAGCACTGTCGAGCCAGATTAACCCCCATTTCCTCTATAATACTTTGGACACTATCATCTGGATGGCTGAGTTTCAGGATAGTCAGCGAGTGGTTCAGGTGACCAAGTCCTTGGCAACCTATTTCCGCTTGGCGCTCAATCAAGGAAAGGATTTGATTTGCCTCTCTGATGAAATCAATCATGTCCGCCAGTACCTCTTTATCCAGAAACAACGCTATGGTGATAAGCTGGAGTATGAGATTGATGAAGAACCTGACTTTGATAATTTAGTCTTGCCTAAACTGGTGTTGCAACCTCTTGTAGAAAATGCCCTCTACCATGGTATCAAGGAGAAGGAAGGTCAGGGACATATTAAAGTTTCTGTTCAGAAACAGAATACAGGGCTTGTCATCCGCATTGAGGATGATGGTGTTGGTTTCCAAGCTGCTGGCGATAGTAGTCAAAGTCAGCTCAAACGTGGGGGAGTTGGCCTTCAAAATGTCGACCAACGACTCAAACTTCATTTTGGAGACAATTACCAGATGAAGATCAATTCTGCACCCGAAAAAGGGACGACAGTTGAAATATACATTAATAAAATAGCAATTAGCTAACTCCCAGTCTATTCTGGGAGTTTTACTTTTAAAAATCAGAATGATTAGTTGGCCTTGATAAAATCAGTAAAAAAAGATATGATAGATAGTGACAAAAGAGGTATCAAGTATGAAGGAAAAAGACATTCAAAGAGCAACAATCCAGATTGTAGAAGATGTAATAGACAAGGCTAATTTGAAGCAAGGGGCTATCTTTGTTTTGGGCCTTTCTTCTAGTGAGGTGATAGGTGGTCAGATTGGCAAGGAATCCAGTCAAGAAATTGGGGAAATCATTGTGAAAACCATTCTAGATATCCTAGAGGAAAAAGGAATTCATCTAGCTGTTCAAGGTTGTGAACATGTCAATCGAGCCCTCGTTGTTGAACGTCAGGTGGCAGAGCAGTTTGGCCTGGAAATTGTCAGTGTCCTTCCTACACTTCATGCAGGAGGTTCGGGTCAGTTGGCAGCATTCAAGTTTATGCAGGATCCAGTAGAGGTTGAATTTATCAAGGCTCATGCTGGATTGGATATCGGAGATACTGCGATTGGCATGCATGTCAAGCATGTTCAGGTTCCGATTCGACCGGTACTACGTGAGATTGGGCACGCCCATGTAACGGCTTTAGCTAGCCGTCCTAAATTAATCGGAGGTGCGCGTGCGCAGTATCCAGAAGATTCTATCAGAAAGTCATAAAATCATTCGATAGTAACAGAAGAAAAGCAAAAGACAGAGGAAAAATGGTATAGATACCATGACTTCCTCTGTTCTTTTTTGTTGAATTTTTGTGTAAAGTGCTCCAAATAAGACCAGTTTTTACAAGAAGAAGGGGTGCTACCTGATGGAGAATTGCTAAAAGTAGAAAAAAGCAATTTAGAGAAGATTTTTCGTTATAGAAATCAGTAAACAAAGCTGGATTTAGATGTTCTAGGTCGACTTTTTTGTGCTATACTTAAGATATGCATAGAAAAACAGTGATTGATTTTAGGGCTTTGGGGGAGAGATACACCTTCACTCAGCCTATCAAAGAGTTAAAAACGAGAGATTTAGCAGAAGTGGCAGACTTGCTGGCACAAGTGGAAAGCTACCAAGAGCAAGGGTATTATGTGGTGGGCTATGTCAGTTACGAGGCTGCACCTGCATTTGAGGAGAAATTAGCAGTTCATAAAGCTCCTTTACTGGCAGAGTATCTGTTATATTTTACAGTTCATGACAGGGTGGAAACATCCCCTATTCCTCTGACTTATGAGGAAGTAGATTTGCCTTCAAAGTGGCGGGAACAAACATCTGCAGAGGAATATGAAAAAGCTATTTCCCAGATTCACCATCATTTGCGTCAGGGGGACACCTACCAGGTAAATTACACTGTCCAACTCAAGCAAGACTTGAGTGTCAATCCTTTTGCCATTTACAATCGTATGGTGGTAGAGCAGGAGGCGGGCTACAATGCCTATGTTGAACATGATGAGATGGCAGTGATTTCCATGAGCCCAGAGCTCTTTTTTGAGCAAAATGACCGTGAGTTGACAACGCGACCAATGAAGGGAACGACTCAGCGGGGAGTGGCTGACCAAGATGATCTGGACCAGGCTAGTTGGTTGGAGCAGGATCCCAAAAATCGTTCTGAAAATATGATGATTGTGGACCTCTTGCGCAATGATATGAACCGTATTTCCGAAGTGGGTAGTGAACATGTGGAGCGTCTCTGTCAAGTGGAGCAGTATTCAACCGTTTGGCAAATGACTTCGACCATCAAGAGTCAGTTACGATCGGATGTTGACCTAGTTGAAATCTTCCGTTCGCTCTTTCCATGTGGCTCCATTACAGGAGCTCCCAAGATAGCGACGATGGAAATCATCAAGAACTTGGAACCTCAACCCAGAGGAATCTACTGCGGAACGATTGGTCTCTTGCTTCCAAATGGGCGACGAATTTTTAATGTCGCCATTCGGACCATTCAACTCCACAAGGGACAAGCCATTTATGGAGTTGGCGGAGGGATTACTTGGGATAGTACTTGGGAGTCTGAATACCGTGAAGTGCATCAAAAGGCGGCTGTTCTCTATCGTAAACAAGCTCGTTTCAAATTGATTACTACAGGAAGAATCAGCCAGAAACGTTTGCTATTTGAAGATCAACATCTGGAAAGACTGACAAAGGCGAGTCGTTATTTTGCCTATCCTTTTGATCCTGAAGTACTGAGACAAAAGATAGAGAAAGAGTGTCAAGCTTGTGATTTCCACCAAGACTATCGCTTGCGAATTACTATCAGCAAGTCTGGAGAGATGGAAGTCAGTCCCCAAATATTGGAACCTCTTAGTACGACCTTCTGCAAAGCCAAACTTTGTCTGCAAGAAGCTGATTTGCAAACGCCATTTACCTACTTTAAAACAACTCATAAACCGCATTTAAGCCTAGGAGAGCAAGAGAAGATTTACCACAATAAGTCAGGAGAACTACTTGAGACCTCTATTGGAAATCTGGTCTTAAAAATTAATGGTAAACTCTACACACCACCCCTCAGTCTAGGAATTTTGACAGGAATTTATCGTCAGCATTTGCTAAAAATAGGACAGGTAGAAGAGAAAATTTTGACTTTGGCAGACTTGAACCAAGCGGAGACTATCTATGGCTGTAATGCAGTCAGAGGCTTGTATGAGTTGCAAGTGATAGGATTGTGAGTTTTATCTATTAATAGCTTTTAGTATATATTAATACATATTTGTGTTATAATGTAACCGTAAACAAAAAAATTTAAAGGAGATTTTTGATGAAATCAAAAATAGTTTTGGGAGTTTCGCTAGCAATCGCAACACTTAGTTTAGTATCTCTTGTCGAGATTGAAGGCTTCTCACCGTTTTTAATAGAGAATGTGAGCGCAAATACTCATTCTGTAAATAAAGTTATTAATCATAAAGTAAATATTTACTTAGAAAATGCTGATGGGGGTAAAGGTCTAACTGTAAACTTTTCAACAGATAGTGTTAGTCCCGATTTATTTGATGAGTTTGCGAAAAAGAATGGAATTACAATAAAAACTAAGTTAGTTAATGCTAAGACAGGTGAAGTTGTAGAAGAATTTTTAACACCAAGTGTTTTTTTACGTTCTAATGATTTAACAAGTGGGACCACATCTTCGTTTGTTTTTAGTGAATATCCTGATGGAGAATATAAATATGTTGTATCTGGAGGAGACTTTATTGATCCTAAGACTAAATTTAAACATCAGTATAGAGGTGAATCTCCAGTTTTTAGAATACGTAATCGAAAATATGTGGAGTTGGGAACAACTGATAAAAAATTAGATGGAAGACGTGATGATAGCATTTATAAAGATGGAGTTGTTGAACACAAGGTAAATTTAAATTTAACAAGTTATCAAGGAGGTAATGGAGTTACTGCAATCTTTTCGACTGATAATGTTAACCCTAACTTACTTAATGCTTCTGGTGAAAAGGCTAAAGAAGTTTTTATTAGGTCTAAGTTAATTAATGTTAAAACTGGAGAGGTTGTTGATGAAACGTTTTCTCCCACAGTAAGTTTAACTACTAAAATTTTGACAAGTGGTTCTACAGCAACATTTTATCATATAGATTTAACTGATGGCGAATATAAATATGTTGCGTATGAAAGCCAGCAATATACTGATCCTCAAACTACATTGACTCATCAGTATAGAGGAGAATCTCCTATTTTTAGTATCAAAGATGGAAAATTTTCTGGTTTAGTACCATCTTCACAATCAGATCAAAAACCAAAAGATACGACTTCTAAACAGGAGAAACAGAAGGCTACAGTTCAGTCTGGTTGGTCAGGAACATCCTATTATCAAAATGGCGTAAAAGTAACAAATAAGTGGATTTTTGATAAAAAAGCTAATTCGTACTTCTATCTAAATTCTTCAGGAAACTATACACAAAATAATTGGGTAGGTAATTATTATCTCAAATCAGATGGTAAGATGGCTAAAGGTGAGTGGATATATGATAGTAACTACAAATCATATTACTACTTGACGTCAGAAGGAAGCTACGCTCGTAATACTTGGGTGGGCAATTACTACCTTAAATCAAACGGTAAGATGGCTAAAGGTGAGTGGGTGTATGATAGTAGCTACAAATCATACTACTACTTGACATCAGAAGGCAGTTACGCTCGTAACACTTGGTCAGGTAATTATTATTTGAAATCAGATGGTAAGATGGCTAAAGGTGAGTGGATATATGATAGTAACTACAAATCATATTACTACTTGACACCAGAAGGAAGTTATGCTCGTAATACCTGGGTAGGAAATTACTATCTTAAATCAAACGGTAAAATGGCTGTTAATGAACGTACACCAGATGGTTATCGTGTAGATGGTTCAGGTAAGTGGATTCGTTAACGTAATTTTAGTAAAGAAGCTAGAAAAATTGGCTTCAAATTCAGAATAACGTATAATATCAATATTTTTTAATTCTTGATATTATACGTTTTATTTCTATCTAAATGCTTCGGGAAACTATGTCCAAAATGCTTGGGTAGACAATTACTATCTTAAATCAGATGGTAAAATGGCTAAGAGTGAATGGATTTATGATAAGAACTATGGTTCATAATACTACCTAACAACAGAAGGTAGCTATGCTCGTAACACTTGGTCAGGCAACTACTATTTGAAATCAAATGGTAAGATGGCTAAGAGTGAGTGGGTTTATGATAAGAACTATGCTTCGTACTACTACTTGACTTCAGAGGGAAGTTACGCTCGTAATACTTGGGTAGGAAATTACTATCTTAAATCAAACGGTAAGATGGCTAAGAGTGAATGGGTTGATGGAGGTCGTTACTATGTAGGAGCTAATGGATTATGGGAAACCAAATCATCAACCAATAGTGAATATCCTGCTGCTTTAGAAAAGGCAAAGAGTTATAACTCGCTATTCCATATGTCAAAAAAACATATGTATAGACAATTAACTTCTCAATTTGATAAATTTTCAAATGATGCAGCTCAATATGCTATTGATCATCTAAAAACTGATTATAAGTATAATGCATTGTTTAATGCTAAGAACTATAGAAAATTATTTAATATGTCTAAATCTGGTCTTTTCAATCAATTGACCTCTTATATAGATGGCTTTACAGAAGAAGAAGCTAATTATGCCATTCAACATCTTGACGACTAATTATTTAGAATAACTATTTTTAACACTGATTGACAAGTCAAGTGCAACAAAGTTGTTCCTCTAATTAAGAGAGTATCTTTAAAGCTGTTTGAGTGAGCTCAAACAGCTTTTTTGCGGACTATAGCCAAGTTCAAAATAGAAGGTTCTCCTATTGTCTTTCCACTCAGAACAGAATGGATTTTCCAATTTCAAAAAGGGGTTGGAGTTTATAGGTGTGAACAAAGGCATCTATGCTATGTCCCGTTGGTTTCTCTCCCATTACTTCTGTAAATTCTTTCAGAAAGTCGTCCGATAAACGATATAGTTTCAAATAATAGCTGGCTTCTCTAGCATACTGATAACGGTTATGGGTAGCATCTGCATAATGGTGTAGGTAATAGATCTTCTGCCCATTGACTTATTTCACTTGTGTTATGGAACCACGATTCATTTTACGAGTAATAGTAGAGCAGTTTCCCCCAGTCTACGAGAAAACTCAGCAGATTTGAGTCCTACGTTTAAATAAGATTCAATTTCTAGTCGCTCAGCTTCAGATAAGTGCTTGTATGAGAATAATGAGTGGACATGTTCATCTTCCTTTATACTGTTTTTCGTAACTCTAGTATATCAGATGAACATGTCTTTTGTGTTGCACTTCATTTTAAAATAGGGCTTTCATAAATAGTTATTATTTGAGTGTAAAAAAATAAAGCATATGGTATACTATAGATATAAATCATTAAAAATAATGGGGATTTTTATGAAAAAATCAAAAAAAATTTTAGTAACCAGCTTAGCAACTGCAACACTGGGAC
>NZ_KQ970235.1:1082524-1084006 GCF_001579025.1 Streptococcus oralis | reverse complement strand
AGCTTAGCAACTGCAACACTGGGACTTATTTCATTTGCAGATACAACTGGAGACTTTCCTTTTTCGGCTCAGCATGTTTCTGCTCAAGAAAAGGACGCGTCTAAAAATGGTAAGGTAGTAAAAGAGAATACAACTTCGGCGCCAAATCAAGCTGAGAAACCGAAAACACCAGCGCAAAATCCTGCTGAGAAACCAAAAACACCAGCGCAAAATCCTGCTGAGAAACCAAAAACACCAGCACCAAAACCAGAACCAAAACCAGCGCCTAAACCCGCTGAGAAACCGAAAACACCAGCTCAAAAACCAGCTGAGAAACCTAAAAATACAAGTCCTAAAGAGGATAAGTCCAAATCTGCAGCTCAGTCTGGTTGGGTAGGCTCATCGTACTATGAAAATGGTACTAAAGTTACTAATAAGTGGATTTTTGATAAAAAAGCTAATTCTTATTTCTATCTAAATGCTTCGGGAAACTATGTCCAAAATGCTTGGGTAGGCAATTACTATCTTAAATCAGATGGTAAAATGGCTAAGAGTGAATGGATTTATGATAAAAACTATGGATCCTATTATTATCTAACCGCAGAAGGTAGCTACGCTCGAAACGCATGGGTAGGTAATTACTATCTAAAATCAGACGGGAAAAGAGCTAAAAATGAATGGATTTATGACAATAACTATGGGTCATACTATTATTTAACAGGAGAAGGCAGCTACGCTCGCAACACATGGGTAGGCAATTACTATCTTAAATCAGATGGTAAGATGGCTAAAGCTGAGTGGATTTATGACAAAAACTATGGATCCTATTATTATCTAACAGCAGAAGGAAGCTACGCTCGCAACAAATGGGTAGGTAATTACTATCTAAAATCAGATGGTAAGATGGCCAAAAATGAATGGGTAGATGGTGGTCGTTATTATGTAGGAGACGATGGTGTGTGGCAACCAAAACCAGCGCCAAAGCCAGCACCAAAACCAGCTGAGAAATCGAAAACACCAGCACCGAAACCAGCACCAAAACCAGCTGAGAAACCGAAAACACCAGCACCGAAACCAGCTGAGAAACCGAAAACGCCAGCACAAAAACCTGCTGAGAAACCAAAAACACCAACACAAAAACCAGCTGAGAAACCGAAAACGCCAGCACAAAAACCTGCTGAGAAACCGAAAACGCCAGCACAAAAACCTGCTGAGAAACCAAAAATACCAGCACAAAAACCGGCTGAAAAAGCTAAAGAAACAACTCCTAAACAGGATAAATCACAATCTAAAGTTCAGTCTGGCTGGGTAGGAAATTACTACCTCAAATCAGATGGAAAGAGAGCTAAAAATGAATGGGTAGATGGTGGTCGTTATTATGTTGATTCTGATGGAAAAAAGGTTAAAAGTGACTGGATTTATGATAAAAACTATGGTTCATATTATTATCTAACAGCAGAAGGCAGCTACGCTCGCAACAAATGGGTAGGAAATTATTACCTC
>NZ_KQ970235.1:1067938-1081613 GCF_001579025.1 Streptococcus oralis | reverse complement strand
GAGAATACCGAAAATATAACAATCTCTCAAAGACAGAAATTTATGAGAGGCTAACTTCTCCTTATTTTAGAAAATTTACCAAAGAAGAAGCCAACTATGCCATTCAACATTTAGGTGACTAATTTTTACAAATAGTGAAGCAAATGAGATGTTTTAATTTTGGCTTGTAGCCTGCAAACCTTTGCACAAAAGAGACGATTTTGTTATACTATATCTGTAAGCATTTTCAATTAAAAAGGAGAAGACGATGAGTCAAAAGATTATAGGGATTGACCTTGGTGGAACATCTATCAAGTTTGCAATTTTAACTCAAGAGGGAGAAATCCAAGAAAAATGGTCTATCAAGACCAATATTTTGGACGAAGGAAGCCATATTGTAGATGATATGATTGAGTCTATTCAACATCGTTTGGACTTGCTTGGATTGTCAGCTACGGATTTCCGAGGGATTGGGATGGGATCACCTGGTGTGGTTGACCGTGAAAAAGGGACTGTTATCGGTGCCTACAACCTCAACTGGAAAACCCTTCAACCAATTAAAGAAAAGATTGAAAAAGCCTTGGGGATTCCATTCTTTATCGATAATGATGCCAACGTAGCTGCTCTTGGTGAGCGTTGGATGGGGGCTGGTGAAAACCAACCAGACGTTGTCTTTATGACACTTGGTACAGGTGTTGGTGGTGGTATCGTGGCAGAAGGCAAATTGCTTCACGGTGTCGCTGGTGCGGCAGGAGAACTTGGTCATATCACTGTTGACTTTGACCAACCAATCGCTTGTACTTGTGGTAAGAAAGGCTGTCTTGAGACAGTTGCTTCTGCAACAGGGATTGTCAACTTGACACGTCGTTATGCAGATGAATACGAAGGCGATGCGGCTTTGAAACGCTTGATCGACGACGGTGAAGAAGTAACAGCCAAAACTGTCTTTGACCTTGCAAAAGAAGGGGACGACCTTGCCTTGATCGTTTACCGTAACTTCTCACGTTACTTGGGTATCGCGTGTGCTAACATAGGATCAATCCTAAACCCTTCAACAATCGTTATCGGTGGTGGTGTATCAGCTGCGGGAGAACTCCTTCTACAAGGTGTTCAAAAGGTCTACGACGAAAACACCTTCCCACAAGTACGTACATCAACAAAATTAGCTCTTGCAACTCTAGGAAATGACGCTGGAGTTATCGGAGCAGCATCACTTGTATTGCAATAAGATAATAAAAGGAGAAAAACACTACTTTAAAGCCAGTGATTTTCCTCCTTTCTTTTTTTATGCTATACTAGTTAAGACTATAAATGAGGTGAGAGTAAATGACAAAAGCAGATACGATTTTTAAAGAGAATATTGAACGAATCCTCAAAGACGGCGTCTTTTCTGAACAAGCACGTCCCAAGTACAAGGATGGGACTGTTGCCAACTCCAAGTACGTAACGGGTGCCTTTGCGGAGTATGATTTGTCTAAAGGGGAATTTCCCATCATAACCTTGCGTCCCATTGCGATCAAATCCGCCATCAAGGAAGTACTCTGGATTTACCAAGATCAGTCTAATAGTCTAGAAGTTCTCAATGATAAGTACAATGTTCACTACTGGAATGACTGGGAAGTGGGAGATACGGGAACCATTGGTGAGCGCTATGGGGCGGTCGTTAAGAAACATGACATCATCAATAAGATTCTCAAACAATTGGAAGCCAACCCTTGGAACCGTCGAAATATCATCTCGCTCTGGGATTACCAAGCTTTTGAGGAGACAGATGGTCTTCTTCCATGCGCCTTTCAGACCATGTTTGATGTCCGTCGGGTTGATGGGGACATCTATCTGGATGCGACCTTGACCCAGCGTTCGAATGACATGCTGGTGGCTCACCACATTAACGCTATGCAGTACGTAGCTCTTCAAATGATGATTGCCAAGCATTTCGGCTGGAAGGTTGGGAAGTTTTTCTATTTTATCAACAACCTTCATATCTATGATAATCAGTTTGAACAAGCAGAGGAATTGCTCCGTCGTGAGCCGTCAAACTGCCAACCACGCTTGGTCTTGAATGTTCCTGATGGGACTAATTTCTTTGATATCAAAGCGGAAGACTTTGAGTTGGTTGACTATGATCCAGTCAAGCCACAACTGAAGTTTGATTTGGCTATTTAAGAAAAATGTAAATATCCTTCTATGACTAACACCTCATAAGTTAGACAGAAAAATCTAACTTATGAGGTGTTTTCTTATGTTGTAATTTATGAGGATAAAGTTCAAATTTATAATCTGCAAAAGCAGGCTTTTCGTCAACTGTAGTGGTCTAGCGAAAAGCCTTTTTAAGACAGGTATAGGAGTCATTGTGCTGACTATAGTTAAACTTTTTCGGACTAAGCATATCCTTCTGTCTGTTAGGACGAGTGTAAGGAGAGATAGGAGTGATGTCTTAATTCAGTAAGAACTTAAGTTTAATGGGAGTTTTGTAACTGGAATTCGCGATAATGTAAGAAAGTTTGATGTTTTCTATCTAGCTAAAGAGGGCAGGCAATACCTGACTGTTACGTACATTACCTGCCTCCAAACTATAAGCCGGCGCTCAGCAGTACTTATCGATGAGCAGTCTAGGCAAAACTCTCCTTAGAAATTAAGATTATCCAACTCCGATAATAATAATTCCTTCTAGTAAAAAGAGTAGGAGTGGTAATATTTTTTGTTTTTTCATGTGTAATCCTCACTTTTGTTTTTTTTATTATATGTTATTATTGGGGTGAATAAAATATATTCCCATATATGCGTGATGGAGGTTCAGAATGAAAAATTTTGGAGAAATTTTTAAAAAGTTTAGAGAATCAAGAGGATTGCGGTTAAAGGATCTCACGAAGGCTGGTATATCAACATCTCAGCTTTCACGTTTCGAAAAAGGAGAAACGGATTTAACCATTTCAAAGTTTATACATATTCTAAATGAAATTAACATGCCAATTGATGAATTTATGTATGCCGTTCATGATTTTCATCGTGATGAACTAAATGAACTATTAGCTCAGGTTAGGAAATGTGTAACGACTCGCGACATTGAAGGGATGAAGAGATTGTTGATATCTCAAATGGAAAATGAAGGAAAACGAGAGAAATTTCATCATATAAATACCATTTTAGTTAAAATTCGCCTTCAGGATTTATCGGGAGAAAAATACTATAATGAAACAGATTTGGATGATTTAACCGATTATCTATTTGGTGTTGAATATTGGGGATATTATGAATTGTTGATTTTCATGAATACTTTGGATGTTCTAAAACATGATGTTTTTATGGTTTTAGCAAGAGAAATGTCTAGACGATCAGATTTTTATAAAGAAATTCCTATTAATCGACGCCTGATTTCAACCATGTTGCTTAATGCTTATATTACCTGTATTGAAAAGAAAAAGTTTATGGATGCTTTGTATTTTGAAAAACAATTGAAACAATGCTTTTTTATCGAGACAGAAATTTATGAAAGACTCATTTTTCTCTATGCTCAAAACCTTTATCGCTATCAAAAAAACGGAAATAAGATTGCAATTATTGAAATGAAAAAATGTATTGGAGCAATAAAATTAGCAGGCAGTAACCACTTAGCAAAGATTTATGAAGGACATTTAAAAAAAGTTTTAGGGGAGGACAGTCGTCAAGCAGATATGGGAAAGAAATTGTGACTGAACTATTGAATGATATAATCATATCATCAAATAAAGGAGGACAATAAAATGGATAATCTCAAAATTATCGATTTGGAAGAATTACTAGCCAATAAATCAGCCTATGTTATTCATGATTGCGGCCCTAGTCATTCTTGTGGTGGAGGTCGGTAACGACTATCTTATTTTTATTGTGAGAGGTATTTTTATTCCCTCTCTATGTTATATAGGGGGAATAATTATGTTAAAAGCATTTATTACAGAATCTGATACTCTTTATTTTAATTCTGAAACCTTTACTTTATCAACTTCAATAGATGATTTGAATAATAATATCAAAAAAGAAAACGATTATAGTATTTTAAAAAAAGTAGTAATCAATATTTCAAATAACTGTAATCTTTCATGTACATACTGCTATGCTGATGGTGGTAATTACGGAATGATGAATCAACTGATGAATATTGATACAGCAGATAAAATTATTGATCAGCTAGTCTCTCGCAGAATTCAATGTATAAAGAGATTAATCCTTTTTGGAGGCGAGCCGTTTTTAAATATTGATTTGTTTGTTTATATTATTGAAAAGCTATCTAAAAATATTGAGATTCAAAAAATTGAAACTGTGACAAATGGTACCATCCTAAATAAGAAAGTTGAAATGATGATTAACAATTATCATCCTTTTTTAACAGTTAGCCTTGATGGCCCACAATTGATTCACGATAAGTTAAGAGGCAAGGGAAGTCATAGACGAACATTGAATTTTATTCAGTATTTAAAAGAAATAGATTACGAAAATTTTGAAGTCGCTTCTACTTACACGCGGATGCATCAAATACTTGGATTTCAAAAAAGGGGATATCTATAGATATTTTACTGATATGGGTGTTAGATTTAATATCAATAATGTATTTAGCAAAAATAAAATTCTAATAGTTAAAGAAATGGAAATGACTGAAGAAAATAGAAAAACATTTATCGATCAGTCATTCGAAGATATTATCAATAATAATGTTAAAAACTACATTAGCCCGATTGTTTATGATGTGCTACTTTCAATGATTTTTAAAAGTAAGATAGAATCGTTTTGTGATGATATTGATCCAGAAACAACAATAACATTTGATGTTGATGGATCAACTAAATCTTGCTTTAGATTTTGGGGGACCCATAGCAGTGATAAAGTTACACAATTCAATAATAAGGATAACTTTTCTAAGTGTAAAGATTGTTGGTGTAGAGGAATGTGCATGGAATGTGTCGCAAATATGATTGATGGCTATTCATCAATTATTTCTGAAGAAGGAAAATTTATTGAGTGTAAAAAACAAGATTTAATGGAATACTGTATTTATAAAATTATTGAATTGAGTAAGGATAAAGAGCGTTTAACAAAATTAGTTAACAATTTTGAAAGGTTCATTAGATATGCTTAAAAAGTTCATCACAAAAAAACATTTGGTGCTCTATTTTATTTTCATTGCTATTACGTGGTTAGAGGCTATCATCACACCAACCTTGGTATCGATGATTATAGCCAGTTTTGAGAAGAAGATTCTGGATGATTTATGGATAGCCCTTACTGTAGGTATAATTGGTAATTTATTTATTCTTATTGGATTGGCTGGGAAAAGGTATTATTATGCCAAGTTAGTAGCAGATTTCACTTGGATCACGAAATATAAATTGTTTGAGCATTTTCTATATAATAAAAATAGTAAAAAAGAGGATATCCTATCCAATCTTGAAAACGATGTCAAACAATTAGAAACGTCTTATCTCGAACCAGCAGTCATTATTATTTCCTCAGTTGGTTTTACAATAGTTTCCATTGTATATGCATTGACAACAAATTTTTGGTTGGGCTGGATATTTATCTTTTTTTACTCTATGCCTGCACTCTGTAGTGGTATAGGTAGTAAAAAATTAGCCCTTATTTCTGAGGAAAAAGCGACGTCGAATCAGGAGTACTTGTCTCAGACAACGAATATCATTGGTGGAGAGAGTGTGATTAAAAATTACGGTGCTATGGATTTCTTCTATTCTCTTTTCAGAAGAGCCTTGTCGAAGAGAATTGATCAGGACATTCGTTATGAACAACAACGTACGATTAATAATATTCTCATTAATAGTATTGACGCATTTTGTTCGGTAGTTCCCATCATTATCGGTGGTATAATGACTTATTATAATTATTTGTCAGGAGCTAGTTTTGTTGCAATTTATCTAGTATCTCATAACATAGGCTATCAATTCAATGAATTGTCATATTTTATCAATACCTATAAATCAAGCAAGCAGCTTAGGAATCGTTATGATTTTCTACTTCAAGATGCGATTATACAAACAGATGACCTGTCTTCAACATCACTTTTTCCTATCTTAGTTGATTGCGTCAGTTTAAGTTTTGAAGATAATATACTTTTTGAAAATCTATCATTTGAAATTAAAAAAGGAGAAAAAATTGCTCTAATAGGTGCAAGTGGTTGTGGTAAGTCAACCTTACTTAACCTCATCTATGGGCAACTATCTCCAGATTTGGGGAAGGTGACTTATGCTGGTCAGATCTTAAATCAAGAGCAAGTTGCCAAATCAGCTTCTTATATTTTACAAGATTCCTATATTTTTGATGGTTTATCACTTGAGGAGAATATTACCCTTGGAGAGTCGATGGATAATATAAAGATGGACCTGATTCTTAATCGAGTAAATCTAGAATTTTTAAAGGGACATCTTCTTTATGGAAATCATCTTTCTGGTGGGGAAAAGCAACGTATAGAAATCGCTCGCAGTTTGTATCATGATAGTGATCTGATTTTGGCAGACGAGGTTAAAGCCAATCTTGATAAAGTGAATTCAAAACAAATTTCAAATATCTTATTAACCCTTCCACAAACCTTGGTTGAGGTAATCCACCATTATGATGAGGAGACACTTGCACAATACGACAAAGTAATTAATTTGTCTCAGTGACAATCAATAAAAAGAGGAAAGTATGTCTCGTTCATTTGTAAAATTATTAGTACGCGAATTGTTTGCATTTGGATGACAGTTAACGTCATTGTGTATATATACGTTATTACAAAATCTGATATTGTAAATTTAATAGATTCAATATTGCCTTTTTATGAATAATATAAGTAAAGAATAGTAGCAAACATATTTAATTTACACCTCAATCATGAAATTTTCTGTCTAACTTTCGTAATATAGATTCATACTTTATTTATCAATTCGATTTCTACTTTTTAATTATAAAGTATGGGTTAAAAGTCGTCGAAATCAAAAAACACATAGTATCAGTTTTTTGAATACCTGATACTATGTGTTTTATTGTGGAAATATTTATTGGGCATTCTCCTCAAATTAAGTTTATCCCCAACTTCTTTTGTTGCTTAATGTGATACGCGACGGCGAGCTGCTTTTTTACGGTTTTCTTCGATGAAAGCTGCTTTTTGCTCTTCTGGCTCAATCACTTTCTTTTTAATTGCGTATACTGCACCTGCAACGGCAGCGACAGTTCCTGCGACACCTGTTACAAGACCTTTAGCGAATCCTTTAGCCATGAGTCTTCCTCCTTTATCTTTCCGATCAGCCAGGCTCCTTAAGTGGTAGCATTTTTCTGACTTAACTTTTTGTGATATAATAATAGTAACGAAAAAATGGAAATTTTTCAAGGAAAAAAGATGAAAACAAAAATAATTGTGATTGTTGGACCGACTGCTGTTGGGAAAACAGCCCTTGCTATTGAAGTAGCTAAGCGCTTTGGTGGAGAGGTGGTCAGCGGTGACAGTCAGCAAGTATACAGAAGGCTAGATATTGGGACGGCCAAGGCTAGCCCAGAGGAGCAAGCAGCTGTTCCTCATCATTTGATTGATGTCAGAGAGGTGACCGAGTCTTACTCGGCTTTTGATTTTGTTTCAGAAGCTAAGAAGGCTATTGAGAATATTCAAAGCCGTGGCAAGCTAGCCATTATCGCTGGTGGGACTGGGCTTTATATCCAGAGCTTGTTAGAAGGCTACCATCTAGGTGGGGAAACACCTCATGAGGAGATTGTAGCTTATCGGGCTAGTTTGGAGCCTTATTCAGATGAGGAATTATCTCATCTTGTGGAGCAAGCAGGTCTTGAAATTCCCCAGTTTAACCGTCGTCGTGCTATGCGTGCCTTGGAGATTGCCCATTTTGGTCAGGATTTGGAAAATCAAGAGACTTTGTATGAACCTCTGATTATCTGCTTAGATGATGAGCGTAGTCAGCTTTATGAACGTATCAATCACCGAGTGGATCTGATGTTTGAGGCTGGGCTTTTGGATGAGGCCAAGTGGCTTTTTGAACATTATCCTGATGCGCAGGCAGCTAAAGGAATTGGCTATAAGGAACTATTTCCATATTTCCGTGGGGAGCAAGCTCTTGAGGAAGCTGGTGAGAGTCTCAAACAGGCTACCCGTCGTTTTGCCAAGCGTCAGCTGACCTGGTTCCGTAATCGCATGCAGGTGACCTTTTATCAGATAGGAGAGTCTGGCGTGAAGGAGCGTATTCTAAGCCAGATTGAGGAGTTTTTAGATGATTGAAACGGAGAAAAAAGAAGAACGGGTCCTGCTGATTGGTGTTGAATTACAAGGTATGGATAATTTTGACCTCTCCATGGAAGAGTTGGCCAGTCTGGCTAAGACTGCTGGAGCAGTCGTAGTAGATAGTTACAGACAAAAACGTGAAAAATATGATTCGAAGACGTTTGTTGGCTCTGGTAAGTTGGAAGAAATTGCACTCATGGTAGATGCAGAAGAGATTACGACTGTCATCGTCAATAATCGCTTGACTCCACGGCAAAATGTCAATCTAGAAGAAGTTCTGGGTGTCAAGGTGATTGACCGTATGCAGTTGATTCTAGATATCTTTGCTATGCGGGCTCGAAGCCATGAAGGGAAACTCCAAGTGCATTTGGCCCAGCTTAAGTATCTCTTGCCTCGCTTGGTTGGTCAAGGAATCATGCTCAGTCGTCAGGCTGGGGGAATTGGTTCCCGTGGACCTGGTGAAAGCCAGCTGGAACTGAATCGTCGTAGTGTTCGCAACCAAATTACGGATATCGAGAGACAGCTTAAGGTGGTTGAGAAGAATCGAGCGACAGTCAGAGAAAAACGCTTGGAGTCGAGTACCTTTAAGATTGGCTTGATAGGCTACACCAACGCTGGGAAATCAACCATCATGAACACCTTGACCAGTAAGACCCAATATGAGGCAGATGAGCTATTTGCGACTCTGGATGCTACGACTAAGAGTATCCATCTTGGTGGGAATCTACAGGTAACCTTGACTGATACCGTTGGCTTTATTCAAGATTTGCCTACTGAGTTGGTGTCCAGTTTCAAGTCAACCTTGGAAGAAAGCAAGCATGTGGATCTTCTGGTTCATGTCATCGATGCCAGCAATCCTTATCACGAGGAGCATGAAAAAACGGTTCTGTCTATCATGAAAGACTTGGATATGGAGGATATTCCTCGTCTGACCCTTTATAATAAAGCGGATTTGGTGGAGGATTTCACGCCTACCCAAACGCCGTATGCCCTCATTTCTGCCAAGTCCGAGGATAGTCGTGAGAATCTGCAGACTTTGTTTTTAGAGAAAATCAAGGAGATTTTTGAAGTCTTTACCTTGCGCGTGCCCTTTTCGAAGTCTTACAAGATTCATGATTTGGAAAGTGTAGCGATTCTTGAAAATCGTGACTACCAAGATGATGGAGAAGTGATTACAGGCTACATTTCCGAGAAAAATAAATGGAGGTTAGAGGAATTTTATGACTGATATTAAAACCTTGGCTCTAAAATATGGAGGTTATACAAGTTTGGATAAGGTCTATCTGAATCAACTTCTAGATGGCAAAACAGAGCAAGAGCAGTTGGCTCTCATCACACCTCCACCGAGTGTCGTTAATGCCTACTTTGCCGAACTCTACCAGAAAAAGAGTCCTGAAGCTGCGACGGATTATTTTGCAGAACTCAGTCAGGAACTGAATCTTTACAATACTGAACCTAGTTTCACTCTAGAAAATAAGCCCTTTATTCGCCTCAATCTATCTGGTAAATCCTTTGGATTTTGCTATGAGAGTGAGGGGCTGGGGCGGATTTTCTCAGAAACTGAGGAAGTAATCACAGCTGACTTGCTCTTTGAAATTGCGCAGATTTTCCCCCATCAGCTAGTCTATGAGGAGTCTGGAAAGATCTACATGAAGGAATTTGGAGAAGAAGAAGTTGTCTCTGTGGAGAGTTTGACTCCTCTGACAGACCTGGAAACCTTGGCAGATGGTCGCAAGTGTCTCAAAGGCTATAGCCAAGAGGATTTACTGCAAGAAGCTGTTGCTTTTTCTGGCAAGCGCTATTTCCGATCGGAAAATCGCACAGCCATGTTATATATTGATTAATTAGAAAGTATCGAATGGATATTCAATTTTTAGGAACAGGGGCTGGTCAGCCCTCTAAAGCCCGCAACGTTTCAAGTCTCGCATTGAAACTCTTGGACGAGATTAACGAAGTCTGGCTCTTTGACTGTGGAGAAGGAACGCAAAATCGCATTCTGGAAACCACGATTCGACCACGGAAGGTCAGCAAAATCTTTATCACCCACCTGCATGGAGATCATATCTTTGGCTTGCCAGGATTCCTTTCTAGCCGTGCTTTTCAAGCTAATGAAGAGCAGACAGATTTGGACATTTATGGACCACAAGGGATCAAGTCATTTGTCTTAACCAGCCTTCGTGTGTCGGGTTCTCGTCTGCCTTATCGCATTCATTTTCATGAGTTTGACCAAGATTCTCTAGGGAAAATCCTTGAGACCGATAAATTCACAGTGTATGCAGAGGAGCTGGACCACACTATTTTCTGTGTCGGTTACCGTGTCATGCAAAAGGATTTAGAAGGAACCTTGGATGCTGAAAGACTTAAGGCTGCTGGTGTTCCATTTGGTCCGCTTTTTGGAAAAATCAAAAACGGTCAGGACGTTGTTCTAGAAGACGGAACTGAAATCAAAGCTGCTGACTATATCTCAGCGCCACGTCCAGGTAAGATTATCACCATTCTGGGCGACACCCGAAAAACCAATGCCAGTGTGCGTCTAGCTGTCAATGCAGATGTTCTTGTCCATGAGTCGACTTATGGCAAGGGAGATGAAAAAATTGCTCGCAATCACGGTCACTCAACCAATATGCAGGCAGCACAAGTAGCGGCTGAAGCAGGTGCCAAACGCCTCCTACTAAATCATATCAGTGCTCGTTTCCTCTCAAAAGATATCAGCCAGCTCAAGAAAGATGCGGCAACTGTTTTTGAAAATGTCCATGTGGTTAAAGACTTGGAAGAAGTGGAGTTATAATGTTATAGTTCGTTGAGAGGGAAATAAGATGGCTGTTGAAAATCGTTTATTGGATAAAGCGGATTGGTATTTTGAGAATGCATTAACCAACTACTTGCACAGCTATTCATTACAAAAAGAATAGCTAACTCAAAAAAATTATCGGGAGATTTATCGTTGGGCTGCGAATCATATCGGTTTTTTCGTTACTTGGCTCATCCAACATGATGCCAAAGAAATGATGTCTCCTGATGAAGAAACGGTATTCCAAAGTGTAAAAAACGAGCAAACTTTGGGTGTTGATTATCTTTTAGACTGGTACGATGGTAAACTGGGAACGATGGATATTACAAAGGATTTTCAGGCTTTTGTAAGTGACTATTATGAACATCAGTATATGGATGATTATTCCGAATTTGTAGTCAATGACTTATATGAGTTGCCTTTAGAATTTTTAGGTAGCTGGGAAGATTATCATCTGTTTGCTCCTGTCATTGATCAAGCTTATGCTCATTATTTAGCTGGAAAAAGATTTCATTAAATTGACCAACACTTTGAAAGGAATAGAGATGCGCACCATCATCATCACGGGAGCTAGCGGTGGCTTAGCCCAAGAAATGGTCAAACTCTTGCCAAATGACCAACTCATTTTGCTAGGTAGAAATAAGGAAAAACTAGGACAACTCTATGGAAATCATGCCCATGTGGAATTGATTGAAATCGACATTACCGACGACTCGGTCCTAGAGGATCTGGTAGCTGACCTCTATCTCCGCTATGGCAAGATTGATGTCTTGATTAACAATGCTGGCTATGGAATTTTTGAAGAATTTGACAAGATTTCTGAGCAAGACATTCACCAGATGTTCGAGGTCAATACCTTTGCTCTGATGAACTTGTCTCGTCGCATTGGGTGTCGAATGAAGGAAAGTCGAAAAGGCCATATCATCAATATCGTCAGCATGGCAGGTTTGATAGCGACCGGCAAGTCTAGTCTATACTCAGCAACCAAGTTTGCGGCTATTGGTTTTTCCAACGCTCTACGCCTCGAACTGATGCCTGATGGAATCTATGTGACAACAGTCAATCCAGGACCAATCCGTACAGGATTTTTTGATCAGGCAGACCCAGATGGGAGCTACCTCAAGTCGGTTGACCGCTTTCTCTTAGAACCAGATGCAGTTGCTAGAAAGATTGTCAGAATCATAGGAAAAAACAAACGGGAACTCAATCTCCCAGTTTTGTTGAACCTAGCCCATAAGTTTTATACCCTCTTTCCCAAGTTAGCCGATAAGTTGGCTGGGGAAACCTTTAATTATAAGTAAAAAAGCTATTCCTTTAATGAATAGTTTTTTGATTTAATTTCTTGAAAGAAGAGTGTTTTAAAGTTAAAAATCAAGCTTATTCGTGCCTATTCATAGCTTTTAGGGTATAATACAAATAAAAGAGTTCTAGAAGATACTTAGAGTACAATCTAGGTACAAAAAGATAGAATCATGGATACAGGAGTAAAAAATGGCAAAAAAGAAAAGAGTTACCTTACCCAAGGACTTTAATGAACTACTAACTGATGGAAATATTGACCAATTAAAGTCCGTATATGATAAGTGTGAGTTAACTGCACATGATGGAAGATTTAGCTTATGTACACCTCTGCATATGGGAGGAGTCCCGGATGAATTGGTTATTTGGCTTGTCGAACAGGGCTTAGATATCAATATCCCTGATTATTATGGAGCAACTCCTTTGTATCGTCAGGCAACCATGGGAAGAGAGACTGTAAAACTCTTGCTCGAATTGGGTGCAGATGTTGAAAAAACCAATACTTATGGCAATACACCCTTGCATGTGGCAGCTGAGTTTTTTCATCCTAAGACCGTTGCGCTTCTCTTAGAAAAGGGAGCAAAGGTCAACCCTAAGAATGATAGGGGACAAACTCCACTAGACTCCGTTCTCACTGTCTGTCGGGGAATCTATATTGCCCAAACAGCTGAAATCGCCGCAATGCTTCTGGATGCTGGTGCTAAGAAAACACCAGCTATGAAAGAAAAGGTCGAAAATATTGGTAAGGATTTTGAATTTCATAGAGAAGGAATCAATCCCGACTATTTAGAAGCAGCAGATAAAGGTTTAGCCATACTTTATCGTTTGTTTGATGTCAAGCCGGTAGCCAAACGAATAACCCACGATGGAGTTTCTCCGATTCTCGTAAAAGAAGGTAGCTGGGAGGAGCAATATGAGGAACTATGGTCTTTCTTGATTCCTTCAAGTGGAGCAGCCAAAACTGTTCAGGGAGAAGTTATCCGTATACCAGGTCGAGTCCGAGATGAACTGGATCGCAATGGTGGGGTCAACTGGGACAGGGACTATAGAAAAATGCTTCAGGCTCTCCCTCAATACTTGTCTCTAGGAAACTCTCTTTCAGAACAAGAATTAGAAGAAAGCAAGCAAGTTATTGCGCAAATCCATAGTAAAGAAAGCGATGATGAAGCCAGTCTAGATCGTCTGTGTCAGCTAGCTCTTATATGGATTAAGCAAAATCCTGAGCCCATTTCCCTAGAAAAAACAAGTTATAAGCGTTAAAGAGCATTGTAAGACAGATAAAACAAAGAAATCATGGTGAAATGATGCAACTAATTGACAAAGTTAAAAAAATAGAAACTTATATTTGTGAGTAT
>NZ_KQ970235.1:1066326-1067918 GCF_001579025.1 Streptococcus oralis | reverse complement strand
GAAGACTGGGATTTGGATGATCCTGTGGAAGAGGGATACCTAGATGATTATCAGAATATTTCTGGTGCTTCCGAGGAAGAGCTTCAAGCCTTGGAGGAAATACTTGGCATTCGTCTACCTAGTGACTTCAAAGAGCTTTATAGCTATAAAAATGGGAGTAAGTACCTCTCTATTTTACCTTGTGTGATTGACCAGAGAGAGCTGACTTTTTCTCTCATGAGTCTGCAGGAAATTGAGACTTGTAAAAAATACTTTCAAAATAGAGATGCTCTGTTAACAGAATTTCCCGATTATTTTTCTAGTCAAGATCTGGAAAATATGCGTAATAGTAGAATTAAGCCCTATCTTTTTAATAAAAAATGGCTTCCTTTTGCTCAGTATTGTGACTCTTGTTATCTTATGCTGGATTTTGATCCAGACCGAGAGGGGCAGGAAGGGCAGATTATTTGCTACATCCATAACCCTGATGAAATTATCTATGTAGCAGAAAGTCTTACGGAGTTGATTGAAGAGATAATGGATGAGATCATATGAACGGACAAATGTATCAAGTTCAAAATATAACAGATAACATTTGTTTAACCTTCCTGTACGACAGAGTTTTAAAAGAAATTGCCCTTTGTCGGATTGACTAGATTGTGAGGCTGAATTTAGGAGCTTTTTATTGATAGGTGCTGAAATTTCTGGATTAGTCTGCAGAATTTATTTTGAGCTGTTTTCTTGCGAAATTTGACCCAGTATTGTAAATCGAATCTTAAAATAGTATACTAGAAACATTGATTGTGAAAACGTTTGCTTTTCATTAATTTTAGGAGACAAGACATGGAAGTGACAGCCATTTATCATAGACCAGAATCAGAGTATGCTTATCTTTACAGAGAAGGTCGGCTACATATCCGAATTAGAACGTAGAAAAATGATGTTCAGAAGGTTATTCTGCATTATGGAGATCCATTTATTTTCATTGAGGATAAGTATGAAGCTAAGAAAGAAATGACCAAAGTAACTTCAGACGCCTTACTTGATTATTGGCAGGTTACGGTCTCTGTTGATTTTTTACGCATTCAGTATCTCTTTGAACTCCTTGATAAAGAGGGTAAGGGTATTTTTATGTAGATAAGGAACATACTCAAGAAAACTTGGATGCTGAAGGAAATGGCTTTAAACTTCCTTATGTTCACGAAATTGATGGATGTCAGGTTCCTAGTTGGGTTTCAAATACCGTGTAGTATCAGATTTTCCCAGAACGCTTTGCTAATGGAAATCCTCATTTGACGTCAGATGGGACCTACCTCAAGTCGGTTGACCGATTTCTCTTAGAACCAGATGCAGTCGCTAGAAAGATTGTCAAAATCATAGGAAAAAACAAACGGGAACTCAATCTTCCTTTTTTGCTCAATTTAGCTCACAAATTTTATAGCCTCTTTCCCAAGTTAGCCGATAAGTTGGCTGGGGGGATATTTAATTATAAGTAAAAGGAGTTCCTTACAAAAGGAACTTTTTTATAATATTGAACTGAGTGTCAAAAATTTGTTTGTTTTTGTTCTAAATCTACATTCACTTTTTTCGAATCTTCTACAAATTTTAGAAAA
>NZ_KQ970235.1:1056122-1065833 GCF_001579025.1 Streptococcus oralis | reverse complement strand
CACTTTTTTCGAATCTTCTACAAATTTTAGAAAAAACAATCAAAAATATGATTTTTTGTGTTTAGGATATTGAAAATTCCTATATTATTTTATAAAATAAGGGTAAAAGGCTATGAAAAAGTAATACGCTTACAAGAAAATGGAAGCGGTTACTAAAGGAGGATTTTATGGAAAAAGGCCATTGGAATCGTAAAAGAGTCTACAGCATTCGTAAGTTTGCCGTAGGCGCTTGCTCTGTCATGATTGGAACCTGCGCGGTTCTATTTGGAGGAAGTGTTGTTGGAGAATCACCAGTTTTTGCGGATGAAACTCCTATTGCGCGCACTGTAGAACAAGCAAAAGAGGAAAGTCCGGCAGTGGAGGAAAAAGAACATCAAGCTGTAGCAGAACACAAGGATGCTGCAAGTGTCGGCCAAAGTCAAGCTGCTCCAATTGAAGCAAGCAAACCAGAGGTGAAAGAAGATGAACCTGTAGCTCCAAAAGAGGAGAAAGCGACACTAAAACCTGAAGAAACAGCTCCAAAGGTAGAATCTCAAGCTTCAAGTCAAGAAAAACCTGTTAAGGAAGAGTTGAAAGCTGCGACAAATGAAGAAGTAAATCAAATGATTGAAGATAGAAAAGTGGATTTTAATCAAAATTGGCACTTTAAACTCAATGCGAATCCTAAAGAAGCTGTGAAATCAGATGCAGACGTATCAACATGGCAAAAATTGGATCTCCCACACGACTGGAGTATCTTTAACGATTTTGACCATCAGTCACCTGCCCAAAACGAGGGTGGACAGCTCAATGGTGGTGAAGCTTGGTATCGCAAGACCTTTAAACTTGATGAAAAAGATCTCAAGAAAAATGTTCGAGTGACCTTTGATGGTGTCTACATGGACTCTCAAGTCTATGTCAATGGTCAGTTAGTGGGGCATTATCCAAATGGTTATAACCAGTTCTCATATGATATCACCAAATACCTTCACAAAGATGGTCGTGAGAATGTGATTGCTGTCCATGCAGTCAACAAACAACCAAGTAGCCGTTGGTACTCAGGTAGCGGTATTTACCGTGATGTGACCTTGCAAGTGACAGATAAGGTTCATGTTGAGAAAAATGGGACAACCATCTTAACACCAAAACTAGAACAACAGCAACATGGCAAGGTTGAAACTCATGTGACCAGCAAAATTGTCAATACAGACGATAAAGACCATGAACTAGTGGCAGAGTATCAAATCGTTGAACGTGGTGGTCAGGCTGTAACAGGCTTGGTTCGTACAGCGAGCCGTACCTTGAAAGCACATGAGTCAACAAGTCTTGATGCTATTTTAGAAGTGGAACAACCAAAACTCTGGACAGTTTTAAATGATAAACCTGCCTTGTACGAATTGATTACGCGTGTTTACCGTGATGGTCAATTGGTGGATGCTAAGAAGGATCTGTTTGGTTACCGTTACTATCATTGGACTCCAAATGAAGGCTTCTCTTTGAATGGTGAACGCATTAAATTCCATGGTGTTTCCTTGCACCATGACCACGGAGCGCTTGGAGCAGAAGAAAACTATAAGGCAGAATACCGTCGTCTCAAACAAATGAAGGAGATGGGGGTCAACTCCATCCGTACAACCCACAACCCTGCTAGTGAGCAAACATTGCAAATCGCTGCAGAACTAGGCTTACTCGTTCAGGAAGAGGCCTTTGATACTTGGTATAATGGCAAGAAACCTTATGACTATGGTCGTTTCTTTGAAAAAGATGCCACTCACCCAGAAGCAAGAAAAGGTGAAAAATGGTCTGACTACGATCTTCGTACCATGGTCGAAAGAGACAAAAATAACCCAGCTGTCTTCATGTGGTCAATTGGTAATGAAATCGGTGAAGCTAATGGGGATGCTCACTCTCTAGCAACTGTTAAACGTTTGGTCAAAGTTATCAAGGATGTTGATAAGACTCGTTACGTTACCATGGGAGCAGATAAGTTCCGCTTTGGTGATGGTAGCGGTGATCATGAGAAAATTGCTAATGAACTGGATGCAGTTGGTTTCAACTATTCAGAAGACAACTACAAGAAACTTCGTGCGAAACATCCAAACTGGTTGATTTATGGTTCAGAAACATCTTCTGCAACCCGTACACGCGGTAGCTATTATCGTCCTGAAAGTGAATTAAAACATAGTAACGGACCTGAACGTCATTACGAACAGTCTGACTATGGTAATGACCGGGTTAACTGGGGTAAAACGGCAACAGATTCATGGACCTTTGACCGTGACAACGCTGGCTATGCTGGACAGTTTATCTGGACAGGTACGGACTATATCGGTGAGCCTACACCATGGCACAACCAAAACCAAACTCCTGTTAAGAGCTCTTACTTTGGTATCGTAGATACAGCTGGTATTCCAAAAAATGACTTTTATCTCTACCAAAGCCAATGGGTTTCTGCCAAGAAGAAACCGATGGTACACCTTCTTCCTCACTGGAACTGGGAAAATAGAGAATTAGCAGACAAAGTTGCTGACTCAGAAGGTAAGATCCCAGTTCGTGCCTACTCAAACGCTGCAAGCGTTGAATTGTTCTTGAACGGTCAATCTCTTGGAGTTAAGAAGTTCAACAAGAAACAAACCAGTGATGGCCGCACTTACCAAGAAGGTGCCAATGCTAAGGAACTCTATCTTGAATGGAAGGTTGCTTACCAACCAGGTACTTTGGAAGCTGTAGCTCGCGATGAAGCTGGAAAAGAAATTGCACGTGATAAGATCACGACGGCAGGCCAACCAGCAGGTGTTCGCCTCGTCAAGGAAGAACACGCAATCGCAGCAGATGGAAAAGACTTGACCTACATCTACTACGAAATCGTAGATAGTGAAGGAAATGTGGTACCAACTGCCAATAATTTGGTTCGTTTCCAATTGCATGGACAAGGTCAACTGGTTGGTGTTGATAATGGGGAACAAGCCAGCCGTGAACGCTACAAGGCACAACCTGATGGTTCTTGGATCCGCAGAGCCTTTAACGGTAAAGGGGTTGCCATTGTTAAATCAACTGAGCAAGCAGGTAAATTCACTCTAACAGCCCATTCAGATCTCTTGAAATCTGGTCAAGTAACGGTCTTTACTGGTAAAAAAGAAGACCAAGAAAAGACCGTTCTCGGAACAGAAGTACCAAAAGTACGTACTGTTATTGAGAAAGAGCCAAAAATGCCGAAGACCGTCGCTTTTGTCTATAGTGATGGCAGTCGTGAAAAACGTCCAGTAACTTGGTCTTCAGTTGATGTGAGCCAAGCAGGAGTTGTGACTGTTAAAGGTATGGCAGACGGACGCGAAGTTGAGGCCCGTGTCGAAATTCTAGCAATCGCAAATGAGCTTCCAACTGTTAAGCGTGTTGCTCCAGGAACAGACTTGAGCGCTGTTGACAAATACGTTTCTATTGCTGTTACGGATGGAAGCGTACAAGAATACGAAGTTGATAAGTGGGAGATTTCGGAAGCAGATAAAGCTAAACTGTCAGTTGCAGGATCACGTATTCAAATGACTGGTCAACTGGGTGGTGAGACTATTCACGCTACCCTTGTGGTAGAAGAAGGCAATGCTGCAGCACCTGTAGTACCAACTGTAACCGTTGGTGGTGAAGCCGTTACAGACCTTACTAGTCAACATCCAATGCAATATCGAACTCTTGCTTACGGTGCATCCTTGCCAGAAGTTGTAGCAAGTGCTGAAAATGCGGATGTTACTGTAGTCCAAGCAAGTGCAGCAAACGGCATGCGTGCAAGCATCTATGTTCAACCAAAAGATGGTGGACCTCTTCAAACCTATGCAATTCAATTCCTTGAAGAAGCACCGAAAATTGACCACTTGAGCCTACAAGTAGAGCAAGCTGACGGTCTTAAAGAAGACCAAACGGTGAAATTGTCTGTCCTTGCACACTATCAAGACGGAACACAAGCAGTTTTACCAGCAGATAAAGTGGCCTTCTCTACAAGTGGTGAAGGGGAAGTCGCGGTTCGTAAAGGAATGCTTGAGTTGCATAAGCCAGGAACAGTCTCTCTCAAAGCAGAATATGAGGGGGCTACAGGTCAAATCGATCTCACGATCCAGGCCAATACTGAGAAAAAAGTAGCCCAATCTATCCGCCCAGTAAATGTAGTCACAGATTTACATCAAGAACCAAGCCTTCCAGCTACAGTGACAGTAGAGTATGACAAAGGTTTCCCTAAAGCCCACAAAGTCACTTGGCAAGCCATTCCAAAAGAAAAACTCGACCACTATCAAACCTTTGAAATTCTAGGTAAAGTTGAAGGTCTGGATCTTGAAGCGCGTGCTAAAGTATCTGTAGAAGGCATCGTTTCAGTTGAAGAAGTCAGTGTGACAACTCCAATTGCAGAAGCACCACAATTACCAGAAAGCGTTCGTACCTACGATTCAAATGGCCACGTTTCATCAGCTAAAGTTACTTGGGATGCGATTCGTCCAGACCAATACGCCAAGGAAGGTGTCTTTACAGTTAATGGTCGCCTAGAAGGTACGCAATTAACAACTAAACTTCATGTTCGCGTATCTGCTCAAACTGAGAAGGGAGCAAACATTTCTGACCAATGGACCGGATCAGAATTGCCACTGGCCTTTGCTTCAGACTCAAATCCAACTGATCCTGTTTCAAACGTCAACGATAAATTGATTTCCTTTAATGACCGCCCAGCTAATCGTTGGACAAACTGGAACCGTACTAATCCAGAAGCTTCAGTTGGTGTCCTATTCGGAGATTCAGGTATTTTGAGCAAACGTTCAGTTGATAATCTAATTGTCGGATTCCACGAAGACCACGGAGTTGGTGTACCGAAGTCTTATGTGATTGAATATTATGTCGGTAAGACCGTTCCAACAGCCCCTAAAAACCCTAGCTTTGTAGGTGAGGAAAACCATGCCTTTAACGATCCTGCAAACTGGAAAGAGGTAAGCAATCTCAAAGCACCAGCTCAATTAAAAGCTGGAGAAATGAATCATTTCAGCTTTGATAAAGTTGAGACCTATGCGGTTCGCATTCGTATGGTTCGACTTGATAGCAAGAAAGGAACGTCTATCACAGAAGTACAAATCTTTGCAAAACAAGTCGCAGCAGCCAAACAAGGACAAACAAGAATCCAAGTTGACGGTAAATACTTAGCAAACTTCAACCCTGATTTGACTGACTACTATCTTGAGTCAGTAGATGGAAAAGTTCCTGCAGTAACAGCAAGTGTTAGCAACAATGGTCTCGCTACCATTGTTCCAAGCGTTCGTGAAGGTGAGCCAGTTCGTGTTATCGCGAAGGCTGAAAATGGTGATATCCTAGGAGAATACCGTCTACACTTTACAAGCAATAAAGACTTACTCTCTCGTAAACCAGTTGCTGCGGTCAAACAAGCTCGCTTGCTACAAGTAGGGCAACCGCTTGAATTGCCAACTAAGGTTCCGGTTTACTTCACAGGTAAAGACGGTTACGAAACAAAAGACTTGGCAGTTGAATGGGAAGAAGTTCCAGCAGAAAATCTGACAAAAGCAGGTCAATTTACCGTTCGAGGTCGTGTCCTTGGTAGTGATCTTGTTGCTGAGTTCACTGTACGAGTGACAGACAAACTAGGCGAAGCTCTATCAAATAACCCAGAGTATGATGAAAATAGTAACCGCGCCTTTGCTTCAGCCACTAACGATATTGATAGAAACTCCCATGACCGTGTGGACTATCTCAATGACGGAAATCATTCAGAAAATCGTCGTTGGACAAACTGGTCTCCAACACCATCTTCTAATCCAGAAGTATCAGCAGGTGTGATCTTCCGTGAAGATGGTAAGATTGTAGAACGGACTGTAGCGCAAGCCAAACTTCACTTCTTTGCAGATAGTGGTACAGATGCCCCATCTAAACTCGTTTTGGAACGTTATATTGGCCCAGAGTTTGAAGTGCCTACCTACTATTCTAACTACCAAGCCTACGATGCAGCTCATCCATTTAACAATCCAGAAAATTGGGAAGCTGTGCCTTATCGTGCGGATAAAGACATCGCAGCTGGTGATGAAATCAACGTAACATTTAAAGCTGTCAAAGCCAAAGCCATGAGATGGCGTATGGAGCGCAAAGCGGATAAGAAGGGTGTTGCGATAATTGAGATGACCTTCCTTGCACCGAGTGAATTGCCTCAAGAAAGTACCCAATCGAAGATTCTTGTGGATGGAAAAGAACTTCCTGACTTCGCTGAAGATCGTCAAGACTACCAAATCACCTATAAAGGTCAACGTCCAAAAGTCTCAGTCGAAGAAAGTAATCAAGTAGCTTCAACAGTTGTAGATAGCGGAGACGATAGCCTTCCAGTACTTGTTCGCCTTGTTTCAGAAAGTGGAAAACAAGTCAAGGAATACCGTATCCAGTTGACTAAGGAAAAACCAGTTTCTGAGAAGACTGTTGCTGCTGTACAAGAAGATCTTCCAAAACTCGAATTTGTTGAAAAAGATTTGGCCTATAAGACAGTTGAGAAAAAGGATTCAACGCTGTATCTAGGAGAAACTCGTGTAGAACAAGAAGGAAAAGTTGGTAAAGAACGTATCTTTACAGCGATTAATCCTGATGGAAGTAAGGAAGAAAAACTTCGCGAAGTGGTAGAGGCTCCGACAGACCACATCGTCTTGGTCGGAACAAAACCAGGAACCTCTCTTCCAGAAGACGAAGTGAAGAACCTTGTCCTCGACAGACCCGAACTTATAGTCGAAGAAGAAACCATCGACTTCAAGGTTCAGGAGCGTAAGTCTGATAAGTTGTACCTAGGAGAAACTCGTGTCCTACAAGAAGGTCAAAAAGGTATTCGTCTTCACTTGATTGAAGTGGAAAATGGAAAACGTCAGCTTAAAGAAACTTACGATAAAGTCGCTGCTCAAGATCGTATAGTAGAAGTTGGCACTAAACCAGGAACTTCTCTTCCAGAAGATGAAGTGAAGAACCTAGTCCTTAACAGACCAGAACTTGTAATCGAAGAAGAAACAATTGATTTCAAGGTTCAGGAACAAAAGAATGATCAGCTTCCAGTAGGTCAAACTCGTGTTCTCCAAGAAGGAAGACAAGGTATCCGTGTTCACTTGATCGAAGTTGAAAATGGCAAGCGAACTGAAAAAGAAAGCTATGATAAAGTCATGGCTCAAGATCGCATTGTAGAAGTTGGTACGGCTAGTGAAACAACTAAACCAGTACCTCAAAAATCTACAAAACCACAAGTATCCGAAAAAGCAGATACAAAAGAAATTGCTTCAGGTAAAGCTAATCAAGCTCAAAAAGAGCAGTTGCCAAATACAGGAAGTGCAGCAAGCCATGCAGCAGTAGCAGCAGGTTTAGCTCTTCTCGGTTTGGGGGCAGGATTAGTCGCCACTAAAGGCAAAAAAGAAGACTAGAATGAATCAGTATTTCTTCTAATTGTATCTCAGAAAGACCAGGGAAACCTGGTCTTTTTAATAGGTAGAAGCATTCTCTCTAGAGCAATTTAACGTTTATGAAATCAGATAACCAAAATGATAAAAACACTATCTGGTATTGAAAATGAGATGAACTTATTTTTTTAAAAATAGCGGTAAAATATACCAGATTTTGTTTCGATGATAGGAGAAAACGATACAATAAATTGATGGGGAATTCGATAAGAAAATATGAATTTTAAATAGTAAAATAAATTTTAAAAAATGTTTGATGTTTCTAGCCTTTTTTAAAATAGTATGATAAAATATGAAAGTAATGTAGCTATCAATTTTTACTTGAAAAAGGGAAATGGTGATTAGTTGGGGACAATCATTTAGTTTACTATTACATTGTACATTTACAACTGAATATTATAAGAAAGGAAGATTAAATGAACAAGAAAATAAGATCTTGGATTCAGATCCTTATTCTTTGTTTGGGAGTTATTCTCCAATCATTTGCCCCTCTGACGCAAGTACATGCGACAGAGTATAATGATGTGATCACTAGTGTAGGTGTTGAGAACAAATCTGGTGAAGCATTAACGCAAGGATTGGATATTTGGCAAGAATTCCGTCTTACTGCCAATTTTGAGTTGCCAGATAATACGGTGCATGAAGGTGATACAACAACACTTCAATTGCCATCAGAGATTGCATTTTCAAACTCTTCAGACATTGAATTACGAGATGCTTCTAACAATCTTGTAGCTACTGGACATCTAGATGCCACTAGCAAAACGATTACGCTCACTTACACAAAGTTTGTTGAGAATAATTCTGGCGTTAGGGGGAAATTCTTTGTCTATGTCCGAGTTGACCATGACGTTGTTTCAGAAGAAAAAGACGTTGATGTCAACATTACTGTAGGACATAGAGTTCTATTTGCAGGAAAGGTCCGTTATAACGGCCCTCCAGGGAAATACGACTCGAAAATCGAAAAGAGTTCATTTCAACAGGGAGGAGACCCTAAAAATGTAATTCGTTACAATATTACTATAAACCGAAATATGGCTGATTATAGTAATGTTACTATCAAAGATGCCTTCTCATCTCCAAATATGAAATTCCTACCAGATACTTTTCGTATTTATAAAGTAAACTGGAGCTGGAATAACGGAGACTGGAAATGGTCTGATGCTCAGGATATGACCGAAACCTTTAAAAACCAACTAGTGGTAAATGCGAATGGTGATGGTTTCACCCTTCCTTTAGGAGATACTAATGGTTTTGGTTATATGATCGAGTATCAAGCTAAAGCGAATTATGATCTAGTCGATGGTGAGGAAATTACGAACGTAGCCAACATGAGCTACAATGGTAGTGAGAATGAACAGTCAACCAGCACACGTACCTACCAGATTGCAGGTGGTGTTGCAGAAGGATATGTTTTCACCATTAAAATTCATAAGGTAGACGAAGCTGGTCAACCTTTGCAAGGTGCAGTTTTTGAAGTGATTCGTGATCGTAACCAAGCTGTTGTTGGACGATTGACAACTGATTCTGATGGTAACGCTAGTGTAGGTAAATTGTTGCGAGACAATTATACAATTCGTGAAGTAACGGCTCCTTTTGGCTATGACAAACTAACTGAAGATATTAAAATTTCTCCAGATGAGTTTGGCTCAGACAAATCCGTAGAACGTCGAATTGAAAATAAGAAGACACCGACTAAGAAACCATCTGAAAAAGAAATTACTTTCAAGAAGGTGGATCCAAATGGGAAAGAAATCCCAGGTGTGGAACTTAAAATCTATAGCGGAGATCGTGTAAGACCTGAAGCTCCACCTGTTGCTGATTGGACTACAGAAGCTAATACTTCTAAAGTGATTAAATTAGCTCCTGGCACTTATACTCTAACAGAGTCCTTTGCGCCAGAGGGGTATCAGTATGTTGATGATATTACCTTTACAGTCAATGCTGATGGTTCTATTACAATTGTCAAAAAAGGTACATCAGATACTGTCGTAACAACTGGATCTGTTTTGTCAATCACTGACAAAGAGGACACAACTCCAAAGGCGATTACCTTCAGTAAGGTTAACCTTGGTGGAACAGAAATCGCAGGTGCTCAAATCAAGATCTACAAGGGCGACAAGGCAGAAGGCACAGCCGTAGAAAGCTGGACATCTGAAGCTGGTAAGTCTAAAGATCTCAACTTGGCTCCAGGCACTTACACCTTCCATGAGGAAGCAGCCCCAACTGGTTACCTCAAAGTAACGGACATCACTTTCCAAGTCAAAAC